>CAZVSL010000001.1:0-15480 GCA_964629935.1 uncultured Calditrichaceae bacterium
CCGCTTCTCGGCCCAGCGCACATACATGCGCATGAGCATCTGCGCCCAGTCCTGCGACTCGGTGCCGCCGGCGCCGGGATGAATCGTCAGCAGGGCATTCTTGGGATCATCCTCTTCGCCCAGCATATTCTGGAACTCCACCTGCTCGATGCGCTTGCGCAGCGCTTTGAGGTCCCGTTCAACATCTTTGAAGGTCTGCTCGTCGTTTTCTTCTTCGGCAAGATCGAGGAGCACAGTTAGGTCAGAATGCTTTTGCTCGATGTCCTTATAGAGCGCCACAACTTCGCGATGGTCGCTCAATTCACGCATGATATGTTGTGCATTCTCCTGATCATCCCAGAAGTTTCCTTCTGCTGACATCTCTTCCAGTTTCTTTATTTTCTCTTCTCGTTTAGGGACGTCAAAGACACACCTTTAGATGGGCGGTGCGCTCTTCCAAATCTTTTAACTCTTGATTCAAGTCATCAAACATGAACGTAGCTCCATAACTTAGGAATGGTGAACTGAGATGTCGCAAATATAAGACAAAAAAGGCAGATAGTCAAGTGACGAAATCCTGCAATTCTGGGTGAGATAGTTGCTGAAAATCCATGTCTGGTGTGGGCAAAGCAGGGGATTTTTCGCACAATGCACACAACGCAGCCAGCGCCACGTCAAGAAGATTGAAGTTTCAGCCGCTGATTTTACCCGGCTTCTTGCTGATTCTGGGTGGGTTTGCTCTGGAAATTGACAGTTGAAAGGCGGGCAGATTACTTGGTCGTGAATTCATACACGCCGTCCCAATTCTCCGGCGGCGGAAACTCGATGAAATCGAGACAGCGCTTAATATAAACTCGTGTCGGGCCATCATCGGGAAACTGCTTCAGGATGCGCTTGAACTCCTTCAAAGCCTGGTACCACTTTTGCGATTTGTAGTACGTGAGCGCCTCTGTGTAGATATCGATCTTAAGCTTTTGCTCAACCTGTGATAACGGCGACATGGCAAGCAGCTCGAAAATCTTGACCGGCTTCTTCTTCCCTTTGACGCGCACCAGGTCGAGTTCCCTGGCGGCTGCCGTGTGCCTTACCATGCGGTAGGTCATTTCACTGATGATGATTGTTGTGCCGTACTGCTTGTTGGCCCCCTCGAGACGTGCGCCCAGGTTGACGTCGTCGCCAATAACTGTATAATCGAAGAGCTGGGATGAGCCCAGATTACCCAGAATCACCTTGCCAGAATTAATACCGATTCCGATATCGAAATGGTCCTGCTTTCTGGCCGCCCATTGCCGTTTGAGGGCATTGAGGCGGTTCACCATCTCCACTGCCGTGATGCAGGCGCGCTCTGCATGGTCTTTGAAATAGTGTGGTGCACCATAGACAGCCATGATTTCATCGCCCACAAATTTATCAAGCGTGCCGGAGTGAGCGAAAATCACATCCACCATTTCGGTGAGATACTCATTCAGGCGCTGCACCACCTCAGCCGAGGTATGTTTCTCCGAGAATGAAGTGAATCCGCGGATATCGGAAAACAGCACCGTCACTTCCCGGCGCTCGCCGCCGAAGGTGGGGAGATCGCCGGCATTGAGCATGGCATCTATCACGTCCTTGGACATGTACTGCTGCCATGATTTTTTGATGCGGATGCGCTCGCGCTGTTCAGTCAGCGTCTGGTGCACAACATTGCCAACATAACTGAGCACTATGGCAAAACTGGGCGCAACCACTTCAACCCAAACCCGTTTATCGATGAAAAAAAAGACAGCCAGCACCAGGAAGAACAAGATCATACCGAGAACTGCAAACATGCCGCGAAACGGTTTGAGCCACTTGGTCACAACCATGGTAGCAACTGACAACAAAAGCACGATCAATGCCACTGACCATCTGCTCTGGGTTTTGATGAAATCGCCGCGCAACAGGGTACTCAGAGCGTTGGCGTGTACCTCGACGCCGGGCAGTTTTTTCTGACTGTCTGCATATTTGAAGAATGGCGACAACTTGTTGTCCTGCAACACTTCAGCAGAGGCGCCAACGTAGACTATTTTGTCTTTGAAGACGCCGTCGGCATTGAGTATATCAAAATGGTTGACATCTTCTTCCATGCCGATGTTGAACTCCGAGTCATCGATCACGGAAGCAAATGAGTAAGTCGGGAATGAGCGGGCCGGGCCGCGAAAGTTGATGAGCATGGAGTTATAGTCAACTTTAGGAATGCGCAGATCGCGGATTCTGAAATAGCCATTGTCATCCGGCATAATGCGGCTGGTGCCGTCGGTGCCGAAACGCAGTTTCAGATATGCATGTAAACTTAGCGGCAAATACGCCTTGCCGCCATGGGATTGAAACAGGAGATAGCGCCGGTAAAACCCATCGGGGTCCTCGTCCAGGTTGATCAGCCCCCAGCGGGCGCCCGTGTTTCGCAAAAAAAGTTGATATGGTTTGACAATGTAGCGGTTGATGATCCCGCGGTCAGCCAGGTTCTCGGTGACAATCTCACCAGCCAGGATAACGTTGCCAGCCCGCTTGATGGCGCCGGCCAGGGCAAGATCGTGACGATCGCTTGATGAAGCTTCCGTAAACTCAACGTCTACGACGATGATGCGCGCGCCGGCCCGATTTAGATTCTGGATAAGCCGCGCAAAGTAAATACGCGGGAACGGCCATGTCTTCAATGAGGCGATACTTTGCTCATCGATGGCAACGACAACGATGTTATCCTGCGAGGTATCCTGATGCCCGCGTATCACAAAACGGCTGTCATAGGACTTCAGCTCCAGTGTGTTGAATTGCGTCGATAACGCCAGCGCCAACAGCCATGCCAGCACGGCGATAACACCGCCAAAGGCCCACTTGGTATTCCAGAGCCTTACGAATTGTTCTTTAGAGAATGTTTTCATCAAATGAAAAAAGGGGACAGCAACGAATTGCACTTTCCCCTTTTACTCATTTATTATTCAAAAGTTCTGCACTGCTATTTTCACAAATCAGCCATCCCCACCTGCCATATCTTCACAATGAATGCTCGAGGCCCGAGCCCATTTGTCACCCCTTGTCAACCATAGCCCGCCTCACGTCAAAATCTCTTCTCATAGTAAACCCGCAAGATGCGGTCCGTGAACGAAGGATTGGGTATGGGTATCGTCGGTGCAGCCGGATCGAATGTGGCGCCGTTATCATCAAATTTGATTAAACTGGCGTCCAGCATCACAAAATGGCCGGATGATATCTCAAAACGGGCGCCGCCGGTGAATGCGATACGCTTATAATCGGAAATCGCTGTCGGCAGTGATGTTTGCGTCGTATCTGAGAATGTCTGTCCCGAAGCTGAAGTGAAGTTAATGCCGAGATAGGTGTTGAGCCGGTCGTTGAGCAAGCGATATTCTCCTTTGGCGCCAAACATGTTAAACTCGAACGTGTTCAGACCGTCGCTGAAGTCGTTCGAATTGCGGGCAAAGTTGACGGTTGTAGTCAGCGGAAAGGGATAGACACTGCGCACGGACAGAAGCTGCACGTTGGAGGAGTTTTCCGTTAACGGCACGAATTTGTCGTTTCGGCCGCTGCTGATCCAGCTCACGGAAATCGAGTGATTGAGGTTTGCGAAGCGGGTATCGTAGTTCAATTGCACGCTCACATCGCGCGTGGTATTATCCTCTCGATTGTCCAACGTATCGACGATCATGGGCGTCACCGACAGGGTGTCCAGGGTTTGCGTGGCGATACCATTATCGCGGCTATGATTACGCAAATTGAACGATAGATTGGGCAGGCCGCGGCCGGGATAGATCGAAACGCCGGTGCTGATAGTCTGCAGGTTGGTCGCCGGATTCTGATCATCGGCATCGAAATTATCGTCGTAGCTCTCAAAACCAAGATTCAAATAGATCTTGTTTTGATAGACACGAAAGCGATCCTGAATATAAAAGCCGCGCAGATTATTGCGCAGGAACGCGTTGCCAAGGGAGTTGTACTCGCTGCCGATGGATTTGTAGCCAAGCTCCAAATTATTGTTGAGCACGTTTAGCCGCAGGCCCGTATTGAAGGCAAGCGAAGTCAAATCGCGTGGATCGATGGGCGTCGTGCTGGAGTTGAAAATCAGAAAATCCTGAATCTCCTCCGGATCGAGAAAGTCCGGCAGCTCCACATCGAACTGCTCTTCGATATCTTCTTTCTTGAGCGGGCCGCCGGTGATGTCATTCGTGAGCCAGCTCATTGCCACAGCCGCCCGAAACTCGACGCGGCGGTTCAGGAAACGAAGCAAAAAATCGGAACCAACGACGAGATTATCCTGGGGAAAGGTGCTAAATTCGCCCGGTCGGAGTGAGGTGGTATCATCCCGCACTTTCAGGAAATTGAAGCCGAGCTGAAAGTTGCGGCCGCCGCCAAAACTGGCGCGCAAACCGAAGAGATTCTGCTCGTGCGTGCCGAACGTGGCGATCGAGTCGGTTCCCGCGATGGTCTTGAGCTCCTGACCGAGCGAGTCCACCGCCACAACAGGATCCACCTGGCGCGCTGTTTCACCGGTGATCACATCGACATTGAAAAAGCCGAGATGGACGCGACCATGCAGGCCGCGCACACGCTTGCCCCACAACATCAGATCATTGAAACGCGGATAGACATCGCCAAAGGTGACGCCGACTACAGGCAGGTCCAGGCGAAAGGTGTAGCGATGGCGCGGCTGGGAAAACCGGTCTTCACGCGAAGTCAAATAGAGCCGGGCCTCATAATCTGCGACACCATATTCGCCGGCAATGTGGCCGCCGATGTTGTTCTCATCAAATGAGGTGTTGCTGATATTTTCGTGGCGCGTTTCAGCAAATACCCGGCCCCGGAACGCGAGGTTGTTGTCGCGGCTCCGTCTCGCCTCGCCCTTGACTTGGAAGCTCCAGGTTTGCCCGGGGAGCTCGGCGCCGGAAACGAGTTTACCACGCACCTGAATGCGATGTTCGCCGGGCCCGGGATCGGGCGCCGTGTAGGTTAACACGTTTTCGCTGACATCTGCTTCTGGCGTGACATTGACGCCGTCCACAAACAGAGCAACGCTCTGGGCGTCAACCGCATCATCGCCGGAGCCAAGAAAGGAAAGCGCGATGAGCACTTCTTCACCTTCGCCAAATTCTTCGCCGTTCTCGGGACTCAGGATGAGAATCGGGCCGTCATCGTCCAGGTCTGTGGCTGTTTCGGCCAGCGTCGTTGCTGGTTTTCTCTGACTGTTCCGGGTGGCGTCCGGTAACGGCTGGCTCGGTTGAGAACGGGCAGGCGGTGGCGTCACGCGCTGTCTTGTTGGCGTCGCCGGCGGTGCAGCTTCTCCGGAAATCACCACCTCGATGGGATTGCCGTATGGATTGAGTTCAGGATGGGTGATCACCTGCTGGCTACCCACCAGAGCCAGTATAAAATACTGCAACTTGTTGCCGACGATCTCCGATGCCGGGACTTCGCCCACATAGGTCGACCCGCCACGGCTCATCTCGATGTAGTCGTAGGAGTCGCTGCCCTGCACCTTATAATAAAGGCGAACGTACACAACCCGCGGCGCCACGCCATCGAGGCGGGCCTCAATGTGGAGAGGTTGATTGCGCCGCAGTGTGGTTGTCGGATTGTGAACGATGCGTGTCTGTTGTGGACCACTGGTGAAAACCGGCCGTACCGGCTCTGGCAATGTCAGAACCAAAAACAGCATGAAAATGGTAGTTGCATAACGTTTCCCCCTTGCATACGAAAGCAGTCTAAGGTGTTTTGTCATAGTTTGTTATTCGAAGTCGATAATCAGTTTTTTCTTGTTGCCATTTTCATCTTCAAATTCTATTTCAAGAGATTGGCTGTCATCATCTCCGGTCAGCTCAAATATGTCGTCCGGATTACCGGTCATACGTTGTGGCGCAGCGCCCTGCCGGATACGGGCCATTTCATTGGCGCCGAGCAGCATGGTACCGAACTGATTGGCCAGCTCCACCAGACCTTCGCGACAGAGCACGAAGAAGTTGTCCTCCGCCACCAGACAATTGAACTCCGTGCCTTTGACCGTCGCAACACCGGAGGGCGACTCGACCCGCATGTCCGTGCGTTGCTTCGACACCTTGGCCCAGATTTCACCGAACGCGAGTTGAATACGTTTGACGATGCCCTCTTCTTCGCGCTTGCCTTTGATAGTGATGTTGGAATTCGAACGTACCTTGAGCAGCGACTTATCATCCGTAAAGACCAGCGCAGCCAGAGAATTATCGCTCGTTCGCACTACCTCTCCTGAATCAACCCTGTGGCCGCGTTTGGCAAGCTGCCACTTGTTGCCGCCGACTTTGCCAAGCTCAACCTTGCCTGCTGTCTTCAGAACCAGGGCGACGTCTTTGTCGTCGGCGCTCCGGCCAGGTTGCGCCAGCAGGCAGACAGCGGCAAGAACCGCAATTATATTTATTACATATTTCATGTTGGATTTCCTCTTTTAACCTTGCGTATCCGCAACTATTCGATACGGTAACCTGAGAACCGGCGGTTCATCTTCTGCAGCCGCACGAGTACTTCGGGGAGAGAAACTTCCTCGCCGCCAAATGTGACCCGTTGCGGCGTGTAGCCGTGCAACGGTCCGCCTTCACTAAAAAGCTTCTCGAAATCAGGCCCGAGAATATTTCGCAGAATAAACCGAAGTTGCTGGGCATCAGCGCTGACCTGGTCGAGTTTCGGAATACGGAAGCAGAATATCTCGCTTTCCAGGGGTACCAATCCGCTGGAGGACTGAATGAATCCGATCACGCGCCAGTAGTAGGTGTGGCCGGGCCGAAGGGTCAATATTTCTCCTGAGGCAGGATATTGAAATGCAGTCGAGGGCAAGACCTGTGGCCGCTGGTCAAGGTCGGCGAAATCGAAATTATCCGGGACCACCCCGAGGTCTTTCTGGATGAAGAAATTGCGGACAAATCGCGGGCTTTGATTGAGAATGCTCTCCGGGTCTTCGTTGGGCCGCGCCTCGGCAACGATAACGCGAAACAGGCGCATGTCAGACTCCCAGCGAAATTGCGGTAAATTGGTGAAAATGCGCTGGCAATCCTCCTTGCGCCCACTGGCAGGCGTGCCGGGGAACAGCAGGTCCAATCGGCGCGGGTTACTGACGCGAATTTCGAAGTTATCGCCCTGGATTGGGCTTCCATTCTCCAGGAGTCTTACGTCAAAACTGTAGACGTCACTTGGCAGACGACCGGTGGCGAGAATATCCTGCAACAGCTCATCCAGAAGCTCGCGGTCGATACGATAATCTTCAAACCGATACTGACCGGAATTGGTGAATAAATCATTATTGGTAAGCATGAGTTGTTGATTCTGTGACAGAGGGAACGGATTTGTCCGTCCGCTCGAGATCGTTTTATCGTGTCGCCTGCTGCGGATGGCCAACTCCAGTATCACATTCCTTGGCGTGTTATCGTTGTTAATAACCACATTGAAAATAGTCGGCCCGGTGCCCGGACGATTGATATCAAAATCTTTGAGAAAGAAAACATCCAGCGAGGCCGAATTGGCGGGAAATGCGCGCACAGTCGGCTGAGCATAGCTTCCCGAGGCGAGAAGAATCAACCCCACCGATATTGTCACGCAGGTAAGCAAATATCGCATAGCACCTCCTTATATAAAAAGCAACCCCTGAAATGGCTAAACGCATTTGAGCCAGAATATTATAACATACACGAAAAGGTTAGAAAATGGAGAAAGACGGCAAACATCGAAAAGGTGTATTCTCTCATCAAACCGGCGAGAGATTGGCATGCAGCGCCCGCAGCAAGAAACCAAAAATGTCCCAGAAGACCAGGCTGAACACGCGCCAGGCAATGATAATGCCCACGAATGAATACATTGGCTGGTTGATAAATTGCGTGAATTTATGGGCGTGCTGCTCGGACATGAGCAGGGTGATGACTGCGCTGCCATCCAGCGGTGGAAATGGAAAGAGATTGAAGATAAGTAAAATCAAATTCAGAGCGAAAAGGACGCTCAGCAGTTTGGCTACACCGATAAAGCTGCCGCCGCTGGAGACAACGATATTGGTCAATTGCAGGCGATTGTCAGCAAAAAGCTGTTCCCGCGTGGGCGCCTGAAACAACTCCGAGGACAGGCCGAACTTAAGCAAAAAGAAAGTAGCCACAAACAAGATGAGATTTGCCGCCGGGCCGGCCGCAGCCATCCAGGCCGCGCGGCGCGGATAACGAGCCGCCCATTGGGGATCATACGGTGCACTCGCCCAGCCAATCATCCAACCCCATAACAAAAAAGACAGTACCGGCACGACAACCGTCCCGACCGGGGAACGCTGAATGTGGGGAATGGGATTCAAACTGGCCTGGCCGCCCTGGTAAGCAGTCTCATCACCGCCTTTGAAGGCAGCAAAGGCGTGTGCCGCCTCGTGCGCCGTGAACGACAGCATAAAGGCAACGTACCAGATGAGGAGATCGGCATAATTGATGGCAGTCATGGCGCAAAATAGAGAATGACAAACAGAAAGTCAATACCGGCTGATGCACGGAATGGTGCAGTCGCCGGTTTCAGAAAGGCGATTCCGGAAGTCACAGGCAGGCTAGACACTCACCGTCTCCGCCACCACCGGCAAAATCACCCGGAATGTCGTGCCTTTCCCGACTTCACTTTCAACTTCGATCTTGCCGCGGTGCTTCTGGATAATATTGTAGCTGATTGAAAGTCCCAGTCCCGTGCCGACGCCCACACCTTTTGTGGTAAATCCGGGATCGAATATCTTATCGATTTTTTCCTTTGCAATCCCCCGCCCGCTATCTGAAATCTCGATAACAACTACGTCTTTGCGTGCGAACGTCTTGATCTTTATTTTGCCTTTGTCGTCAATCGCCTGAGCCGCATTCATGATCAGGTTCATGAAGACCTGATTTAGTTGATTGGGCAAGCATTTGACCAGCGGCAGGTCACCATAATCTTTCTCGACCGTTATGCGATTCTTGAGCTCATGATGCAATAGCGTCAATGTGCTTTCGAGTCCCTCGTGCAAGTCGGCGTCCTGTAGCTCAGCTTCGTCGAGACGGGCAAAATTCTTCAGGCTGCGAACGATGCGACTGACCCTTTCGGTTGCCATATTCGTCACCGCGTTGTTCTCCTCCAACAGTCTTAAGGAAGTCAGGAACTGGCGATCTCTGTTTAGCTCTTCTATCGATTTGCCGGACGCGAACGATTCCTTAATCCTTTCGATGCATCGTCGGGAAACATCGGCAGCGCTGCAAACCGCGCCGATGGGATTGTTGACTTCATGAGCTACGCCAGCCACGAGATTGCCAAGCGAAGCCATCTTCTCCTTCAACACAAGCTGATTCTGGGTCTCGCGCAAAGTGTGCAGGGTCTGCCGCAGCTCCCTGTTTTTTGCCTCCAAATCCTGCGTGCGCGCCTGCACCTTTTCTTCCAATAACTGGCTGTATTCTTCCAATTGTGATTTGGATTTTTTCAAACGTTCGGATATGGATTCAAGGTCGCGTGAGTATGCTTCGAGCTGCGTCTGGTCATGTGCAAACCGTCGCTCCAGAATGTAGCCCAGCAGGCTGAAGAAGATCAGCGCGCCCCAATGCGAAAGCCAGTTTGTGTGCGTCAACACACCAAGTCCGAACAGAATATCATTTATGCCAAATAATCCAAAGATGCAAAACCCGGCCAGCAGCAGGCGAATCTCTGTGTTGCCTGCCAGAGCAGCGCGAATACTGACAATGATCGTTATGACAATCGTTACCACAAAAAACTGCAAATAGTATTGCGAAATAATACCCAGGGGCTTGATATGGGCGAGATCGAGCCCAAGGCTGATAAGCGTGATCAATGCATGCGTCTGCCAGACGCGGCGCAATACATTTTTATACGCCAACTCGATAATTTGCTCGATGAAGCGATACAGCCAAATCGGAAAAACAAACAAAGACAGCAAGCCAAGGTAATAACGCACTACCTCCGAGTTGATCAAAAGCACGCCGGTCTCGTTTTGGGTCACATAAAATATGCCGACTGTGACAGCGAGCAGGCCAAAAGTAAGGGCAAGCGTGGTCCTTTTCTTGAATCTGCGAAAATAGGTGAAAGTGGAGAACACGCCAAGAAAGATGAAGAAAAAACCGATGACCACACTCTCTATATTGGTGTGCAGGACCCGTTTGAGAATATCGGCTTCTCTGCCAACCATCACGGAATCCTGCTGGTCAACAATGCCAATCGTGCCCGGCTCAGAGCAAAAAATTCGCAGCGACAATTGCTTGCCCTGAAAACCGTCAGGCAATGGCACGCAAAACCACCTGGCCCCCTGGAATTTGTTCCACGGTGATGGCCGCAGCTCACCATTCCTGAAGACCATCATCGTGTCAACATAAACTTCAAACATCAAAAAGCAATTTGCAATGTAAAGGGCGGGATTTTGCCACTGACCTTGCGGTAGTGTGTTGCGCAGCCACAAAAAGCTGCTGTTTTCTGTGTTGCCGCCGGGGCGCAACAATTGTTCAGCGCGACGCCATTGCGACGGCTCGCGCATGTAGGTCCACAACAGCGTGCCGCTTGAATCGACCGGGGAATCGCCATAACGATACGCCCAACTGCCGGTGTGCAACACGACCAGCGGATCGTTGTCCTGCTGCGGTACATCGAAATGAAACAGGGAGCAGGATTGCGTAAGCAATACCAGCCCGATCAGGTGTGTGAGCTTCATACAATCTTATCCTGCAGATTGCTCGGCCAGTTTTTTGGTCAAATGAACCGGCTCGCCCTTCTTGCGCAGACGCATGTTCAGCAACGCAACCATAAGTGAAATCGAAATGAAGATGATATTATCCACACCCAATACGATTTCGAGAAAGGTCAGGGTCAGAAACGCTATCCAGGCGTCACCGCTAAAAAATATTTCCTTGTCGTTTGCGCTTGTTATTTGCCGGTTTTTCGCAGTCAAGAAATTCTTGTTCTGTTCCCCCATTCTGACTTGGTAACAGCAAAACCGCGCCCCGTGGTGATCGTGCAATCGGATGACCTCGAAACTGGTTTGCCACAGGTAGTCGTAGCCATGATAACGAGCCGAATGTTCAGGGCCAACCATCCAAGCCGTGTGGTTGTTCGTCTCTCTGAAATCAGAGGGTAAGCAATCCGGCCTGTTGAATGACTCAGTGGTCATGACTGACAATCTCGCTACTGTTGCAGAACGGTTCCTTGAAACCTAGCCCGATTTCAAGATCAGGATTTTGAGTTCCTATCTTACTACATTGGTACAAGACTCATATTCAAACTCCCCAAACCTCACTCTAAAAAAGATCGAATAAAGCAGCGGCACAAAACCAAGCGTCAGAAACGTGGCGAACAGCAGGCCGAAGAGAATCGCCACGGCCATGGCCTCGAACAGCGGCCCACCGCCAAACCAGAGCGGAATGAGCCCGCCGACGGTAGTAGCTGTGGTCAGCAAGATCGGCCGCAGCCGGCGCTGCGCAGCTTCGATGATGGCGCGCGGCGGCTCCAGACCCTTGTCATCAATCTCGATCTTGATGCGATCGATGAGTACGATGGCATTGTTTATGACGATGCCGGCGAGCGCAATGACGCCGAGAAACGCCACAAAGCCCAGCGGCAACTGCGTGATGAACAACCCGATTATCACACCGATTAAGCCCAGAGGAATAGTCAACAAGATAATCGCCGGCTTGCGAAATGAATCGAACTGGCCGACCAGCAGCAACACGATGATCAGCGCCGCGATGGGCACTTTTTCACCGATGGATGCGTTGGCCTCGCCCGACGATTCCAGCTCGCCGCCCTGCTCATATTTATAACCGATGGGCCAGTCCGCACTCTCCTGCCTTAGCCATTCTTCGATTTTGTTCGCCCTTTCGAGGGCGTTGAAACCTGGCAGCAGGCCCGCTTCCACAGTTACGGTTTTCAGCCGGTCACGCCGCAGAATCTTCGAGGGTTGGAATTCCACTTCAACATCTGCCACCTGTTTTAAAGGCACAGTCTGTCCGGTTTGCTGTACATAGATATTGTGGCTCTCGATCTTACCGATATCCTTGCGATCTGCTGCGACCGAACGCAGCACCACGGGGATGACTTCATCGCCCTCGCGATAATCCGTGGTTGCGATGCCGGTGAGAATGGTTTGCAGCGAAACAGCGATGTCCTGACTGGTCAAACCTGCACGTTGCGCACGCGGCTGGTCAATTTTCACCAGTAGTTTTTTGGAGCGTACGCCCCAGTTGTCGCGGATGTCGACCAAACCGGCCATGTCGCTCAAATGAGATTTGACCTCTTCCACCAGCTCAAAGACCTCGTCGGTCTCCTTGCCGGAGATACGCACCTGAATGGGCGCCTGTACCGGTGGTCCCAGCAGCAGCGGCGCTATTTTGGTACTCAGATCGGGAAAATTGTCCCAGCAGAAACGCTGGAGCTTCGGAATGAAATCGGATTCCATCCGCCAGCGGTCCGTGACGGAAAGCAAAAGATAAGCATAGCCGGCGTTTTCCGGTTCGACATCCAGAGACAAATAGAAGCGAGGCGGGCCGCTGCCGATGAATGAGGCAAAATCGACCACACCATGCTTTGTCACCTCGCCGTTCTGGTTCCACGATGCCATCATTTCAGCGTGAATGAAAGCTTCTACCTCGTTTACGGTTTTTTCCGTTTTTTCAATGGGTGTGCCGATGGGCAATTCCAGCTCAGCAAACATCACAGGCTTGTCGTTTGCCGGGAAGAAAATCGCCGGAATGTATGGCGTCAGTTGCAGCACCAGAAAGAAAAGCGCGATGGTCCCGACAACCGACAAGATCGGATGGCGCAGGGCCATGATGAGACTGCCGCGATAGGTACGGTAGAATTGGGAGTCGTAACCTTTCTGTTTGCGCTTTCGTACTTTCAGAAAAAGTACACATAAAAGCGGCGTCATCGTCAGCGCCAGGAGCCAGGAACAGATGAGTGTGATGGTGACGACTTTAAAAATGGGCGCAGTATACTCGCCCACATCGGACTCGGCCAGAAAAATGGGCAAAAATGCAGCGGCTGTGGTCAATGACGAGGTAAGCAGGGGGACGCGCAGCTCTTTTGCAGAATCCACGGCAGCCGGCGCCGCGGGTTTGCCTTCATCCATCTGTACCATGATAGACTCCGACATCACGATGGCGTTGTCGACCAGCAGCCCCAAAGCAATGATCAACGCTGACAACGACATCTGGTCCAGGCCAATGTCGAACCAGCCCATCACCATGAAAGCCATAATAATAGCCATGGGAATCAAGCTTGCAACCACCAGGCCGGTGCGGAATCCCAGAGCGATTAGCATCACGACCACGACAATGGCAACCGCCTGCAATAAGTTTTTGACGAAATCATCGACCTTCTTGTCAACAAAATAGGGTTGAAAATAGAGAATTTCGAATTCCACTCCGATGGGGTATTCCATTCGAAAGCGCTGAACTTTCTCGGTTACAGCTTTACCGAGCTTCGTGATGTTGCCGTCTTCACGCAGGCTGACGGCCAGCACCAGCGCCGGTTCACGGTTGTAACGCACCAGTGAAGTCGGCGGGTCAACATAACCGCGATCGACTTTTGCGACATCTCCGAGATAGACCAGCTCAGAGCGCCCGGGGAGCTTGATAACGGTGCGCCGAAGCTCTGCCACGGATTCAAAGTTGCCGCTCGGCTCCAGCACGATCTGCTCATCGTCTGTGAAAACCTCGCCGCCCGGATAAATAATATTGCGCGCCTCGAGGATAGATTTCAACTGAGCCGGGGAAATGCCGAGCTCAGCCAAGCGCGAATTATTGAACTCTACAAACACGCGCTCTTCCTGGTCGCCGACAATGTCGACCTTTGCCACCTCCTGGATGAGCAGCAGCTCGTTGCGCGTGTCATCAGCAATTTCCTTGAGCTCGGCGTACGAGTAGCCTTCTCCCGTGAGCGCAATAACAGTCCCAAAGACATCGCCAAACTCATCATTGACAAATGGCCCGATAACCCCTGAAGGTAGCTCGGTTCTGGCGCGTTCGACTTTGCGGCGCAGGCTGTCCCAGATCGGTCGCATCTCTGTGTAGCTGCCTTTGATATTGACATAGACTATGGAGATGCCGGTGCGTGACTCACTTGCGATAAAATCGATTTCAGGCATTTCCTGAATCACTTTTTCCAGTTTGTCGGTGACTAGCAGCTCGACCCGCTCAGGACTTGCCCCCGGAAAAAACGTCTGCACCAGCGCAACACGAATCGTGAAACCCGGGTCTTCAGCCCTCGGCATGTTCAGGTAGGTCATGAAGCCGGAGGCCACAATCACGATCAACGCCATCGCCGTGATACGCTTCTTTTCTATCGCAACCCTGGTAATATCCATGGTCTCTCCTAATTTGCAGCACGGAAGATGTCAACCTGCCAAACGATTCGACCACAACTTCCGGCTGGCCACATCTTCAAGCCCCCATCTTCCATCCTCCATCTCCCACTCACCTCAACCTCACCTCCTGCCCATCCTGAATCTTGCTCACACCCGCCGTCACAACCAGATCGCCATCAGACAAGCCGGAAAAGATCTCCAGGCCATCGGAGCTCAACTCACCGATCTCGACCTCCCGGCGCTGCACAACCGCTGTGTCGCCGCGCACAGGCCGGACAGTGTAGACAAAGCGGCCTTCCCGATCTTCCCCAACCGCGACTGCCGGCACCAAAAACCGCTCACGCCGGTCATCGGATTCAAACTTGAAGGCAACTTCAGCAGCCATGCCTGACCGAATATCTTCATCCGGGTCATCCAGCTCGACCGTTACCGGGAAGGTGGTGGCAAAAGAAGTGGAGGCGACGCCGACTTCACGGATGGTCGCTGAATAGGTCTTTCGGGGAATAGCGTCGAAGTTTACCGTTACTCTCTCGCCGGCCCGGATTTGTGAGATAAGAATCTCAGGAATGGCAACCTCGACCTCGATTTGCTGGCCGGCGGTCATCATCACGACAGTTTGACCGGCCTTCACGTTTTCATTGGCCTCGACGTAAACCGAGGCAATGGAACCATCGGTAGGCGCCGTCAACCTGGTATAACTCAATTGCAAGCGCGCCAGCTCCAGTTGCTTCTCCGCAGCCTCCACACTCGCGGTGGTGGACTCATAAGCTGCACGCGCTGCATCCAGCTCGCTTTTCGATGCGCTCTTGCTTTCATAAAGCTGGCGAATGCGCTCATAATCGGCGTTTGCTTTCAGGTACTGAGCCCGTGCTTGTGACAGCGCGGCATTTGCCTGTTGCACTTGCAGCTCATAATCTGTGGCATCGATGCGGGCAATGACATCGCCCCGCCTCACCCTGTCGCCAACCTTCACCGGTACAGACTCGACAGTACCAGCAACTTTGAAGCTCAAATTCGATTGGACGCCAGACTGAGCCGTACCAGCAAATGTTCGCAGACGACTGCCGCCCGTTGAGTACACTTCCATATAACGCACCGGGCGGATGATCTTGTCAAGGCCGGGTTCTCCCTCGCCACAATTAAAGCAAGCGAGAAAAAAC
>CAZVSL010000001.1:15492-37939 GCA_964629935.1 uncultured Calditrichaceae bacterium
GGAATAGAATTCTATCGGCCTGATGGTGATACACCCGCTTGCTGAAAGTACGCTTGCAGCCTGCCAAACCAGGCGTCCTGTTCAGCCGGTGAGGCAAGATAGTAAAAGCCGCCCGCAGCTCGCTCGACCTCTAACAGATCGATCATGAAGTCATAAACTGCGTTGGCCGCCGCCAGATCTGCGCGCAAGGCAGCATTCTGAGCATCCAGCAAATCGAGGATATCGAGGGCGCCCCGTGAGTAGGCATCTGTTACCAGATCCAGATTCCTTTTGGCTGCATTAGCCGCGTCGCGGGATAACTGGATACCGGCTCGCGACGCACCAGCCACATGCAGAGCCGAGCGAATACGCTGCTCGATCCGTTCTGCAACCGCGGCCCGAGTAGTACGCAGATCTTCCAGCTCAGAGCTGGCTTGTGCTCGTTTTGCGAAGCGGCGGCTGCCCTGGAACAAAGGCAAGGAAGCATTGAGTCCGATGCTCCAGTTGGTTTCATCCACCTGCGGGAAAGTGACGGGCACATCAGGAGGCGACATCAGACCGGACGTACCTGCTCCCCCCTCTTTGAAAATATGAGAAATCTCGAACTGCAGCCCTACGGTCGGTGACCAGAAGGTGTTGGTGGCGGAGCGCAGCTCGCGTTGTTTGGCCGCGATGGCGGCATCGAGTGCGGCCAGCTCGGGAGAATTGGCAAGCGCCTCCTCAGACATAAATGCGCGAAACGTCTTGAAGGAAATCGGATCGTCAAAATAGTCGAGGGTACCCTCACGACTTGCAGCCAACACCGGCTGACCCAAATCCGGCTCGACCGTGGCAAACGATTGTTCCAGCGGCTGGTGCAGCAGCCGGTTGAGGGCAATCTCTGCCAGATTGCGCTGTGAATTTGCCACGATAACTTCATTGCGCGAGTTTGCGATCTCGCTCTGCCAGCGATACACTTCTGAGCGTCCGGAATAGCCGATCGCCTCCCGCACCTGCGCCATCTCCCAGTTCGAACGCGTGCGTTTCAGATTTTCTTTTTGGATTCGCTCGAAAGTTTTAGCCCGAAGCACGTCGAGGTAGGCTGTGGCGGCCTCACGCACGATATCAAGCCGGAGCTGGTTTAGCTCCAGTTCCCTGCTCTTCTGAATGCTCTTTTGAATCGAAAGGTTTGCCCAGGCCGCTTCCGAAAAAATGAGCTGGCTGGCGGACAGCGTCGCGGTCAGGCTGCGTTCGGCCTGTGCACCAAAACTGGCGGCGGCTCGGTCATCGTCGATCATCAAACCCAGAGCGGACGCTTCAAGCCGGGGCAGCAGATTAGCCAGCGCGCGATTGACATTCTGCCTGCCTGCATTCACAAAGTAGCGCTCAGCAGCCAGATCCAGATTCTTATCTAAAGACTCCCGCATGACTCCCGGCAGGCTGATTGTTCGGGCGACTTCCTTGCGCTGTTCGTTGATCAGCACCGCTTCGGTCATGATCGCGAAGGGCGGCGAGACCCCGATTTCCCTGGCGACCGCCATATTGATAATAATTCGCTCGCCAATAGCGAAAGCGGTCGGGAGCGCCCCCGGCTCTTCACCGAGCAAAATGCGTTGCAGATTGAGGGCGATGCGTCTGCTAAGTCTGGGGAAAATATCCGGACTGCCCGTGGCAAGCACGCCCCGTTCAACTTCGCGGATTCCCAGCATGGAAAAACTGGGAATCTTGCGCTCCCGCAACTTACGCACCAGCCGCTCCCAATCCGAAGTAGAGAGGTGCAGCAACGGCGCCAGATACACCGCTTCGACATCTTTGACCAGCCTATCCAGGAACCCGTCCAGCGAGCGTGGCACCGGGACTATCTCCGCATCGACCTCCAGTTCCTGCAGAGTTGTCGCCACACGTTGCTCCGTTTCGGGTTGCGCCTGCACCACAACGTCATTGAGCAGGATGGTCACCTTAAAGAAAGGAACGATCTCCTGGAAAATCCTGATGTCTCTGACGACGTAGGAGGGTAGAGACAAATAATTGAGATTCTTCACGCCGCTTGTGCCATTTTCCATCGGCGCCCCTTGCAAGTCGGCATCAAGGACAAATGGGGCGATCACGGGTTTGGGCAGGTTTCCCCGCCGGCTTACCTGGCCGGAAGAAATCACCCCCATCGCAAGCACGACATCCACCTCGGGATCGCTCAGTACGCGCTCCAGGGCAGCGTTGATCCCCGCCAGAGTCCAATCGGCCGTGATTTGCTTTTCCTGCGGAAACCTGACATCGAACTCCCCTCTGGTTAGCGTCAGAATTTCATCGCGCGTCATGCGGGCAATAGCCTCGTTGTCCTCCCAAGGACCATCGATCACCACGCCGACGCGAACGACTTGCTTCTGTGGCAACGCCGTGGCGGGCAGTATCAAGAGCAGCACCGGAACCCAGCCAGCAACACAATATGAAAATAGCTTCTTTGTCATGCCCCTCCTCCTGGAGTCTACTTCTCAGCTCTTACCTCACAAGATACAAGCCGCAAAATAGCTATCCATGCAAGCCTTGTCAAGCGCATTCTGCCGCAACTTTGTTACAAAAGTCTTAACCCCTAGAACGAACATTTTGCGCTTCAATCAACCGGTTGCTTGGCCAGCCAGGTCTGCCGCTTCCACTGCGAGAATAGGCCGGTTAAATTTGCCAGTATGATCAACCCTGCGCCCAGCAACTTCTCGCGCTGCATAGATTCATCGAGAAAAATATAGCTGAGAATCATGGCCACAGGAATCATCATATAATAGATCAAGCTCGAGGTCGGTGTCGAGACATAAGATATGACGCGAATCCACAGCCAGTGCGCGAGTAGGGTACAAAAAAAGCCCAGAAACAATAAGCCAAGCCAGTCGCCGGCCGGCAGGCTCCAATCTGTCCATGGAAAGAATACCATAAAAAACAGCAGAGCAAAGCCGAATTGCCCCAGCGTTCGGGTCGAAGCGGGAATGTCATAGAATTTCTGGTGCCAGATCGGCATGCAAGCAAACAGGAAGCCGCTGAGCAGACCCAGGATAACGCCGAGTGCAATATCGTTGTCAAGGGAGAATTCCGGCACGATAAGCATGTTACCACAGATGGCGGCGGCAATCGCCACGAAATCTATCCAGAATGGTTTGGCGCCGCGAAAGAGCCAGCCGAGAAACAGGACATAGATGCCATAGGAAGACAGCGCCAGCGCCGCCACGGAAGCAGTAGAGACTTTAATGCTAACAAAAAACAAGAGCCAGTGGCCACCGAAGAACAGACCCATCCCGGCAAGGGCCAGTATCTGCCTTGCGCTCAGACTGACCAGCAAGCCACGCAAGCGCAATACCGCCAACATGCCGGCTGTGGCAATGCTCAGACGAAAGATGCCAATGGTGAATACGTTGGCGGAAATGGCCTTGATCAAAACCGAGACCATGCCCAACAGAATTACAGTGACTGTTGCTTCAACCGCGATGAACTTGTGCGTGCTATCTGCTGGTGATTGCATCCTAATCCTGTTCTAACCCGGCACAAACAAGCGTGCAAAATAAGATTCATCTCCTCCATTGTCAACTCAATTGCTTGCGACTGTAAGTTTTCCATGATGACTGTGTAATAGTTACAGCTATGTAACCGGGCGACATAGGCGTTTTTCTGATCTCTGCAAAGAAATTATCCGAGTCCACGTCAGGTCATAACCCAATGGAAAATATAAGCATTGCTCTATTGTTAACAGAAACCACCAACCTGCCTTCGAAAGACTGATATGGATTGGGAACGGTCCTTGCCATGATATCACACCAATATGGGAGTGTGATACAATCTAATTCAATATCAGGGAGTACCAACTATGATTAACGACAACAGTGGGCTGGTAAAGCTCATTGTCTCGATTCTGCTGTTTCCGACTTTTTTCCAGGAAGCATTTTTGACATTCGCATGGGGCGCGGCGGATCCATTTTGGATGATGATGAGCAAGCGTGTCTTTCTCCTGCTACCCGTCGGCGCGATCATTCTCGGCTGCTGGCTCAGTGTGGCCTGCCTTTTGACCGTTATCATCCGGCCTCATCGACAGGAATATGTGAAATCAATCTTCCTGACCTGGTGGGATTTGGGTAAGGCCATCGCTTCGTTTTGGGGTGGATTCTTCAAGTTCGTATTTACTCTGGGCGTCGCCATCATCGGCACGATTAAAGTGGCACTTCTGGCATTGTGGTCACTAGTACAAGAACTGATATTGATGCCATTTCGCCTGCTGGCAAACGTTGGCCGCAACATCGCCACCTCGCCGATTCCGTGGATTGCCGTCATTCTGACGCTATTCTGGTGTTTCATCGAAGCGATCATTTTTACTTACGTCATGACGCCACTGGTGGTGGACACGTTTTCTAACATAACCGGAGAGACGCTCACCATTAATATGGTGCGCTTTCCGTTGTTTGTTTTTCTGCTCTTCGTTGTGCTTGGCAGCTATGCCGTACTTTCCAACTTCGTTGATTCGGTACAGAAAAAGAGCATCGGCACAATTATTGGCATCGGTGTAATTGAAATCGTGGTCTTGTTTGTTGAAGTGGTGTTTCTCTATCGCGAATTCGTGGATGCGCTGGTACCGTGGTTCGCGCAGTATTCGGCAAACTTTGAGCTGGGTGTATTCTGGACACTGGCGATTTCGACATTCGTCTGGTTTGGCATTCGCAGTATTTCCTGGTTCCTGTTTGCTGCGCATGGCACGCCCACCATTATGGCCGTGATTCAGGGCAAAGGCCTGGCCCTCGCGCAAAAACGCGAGCAGCCGCCCGAGGCGTACAAATCTGTTTCGGGTGATTTCATGGTTACCATCAAGAAGGATATGGCGTGGGTCAAGCAGGCAAGTGATGAGCTATTGGGATCGTTCATCCTGCCGCCGCTGCAGGTAATCGCTGCCAGCATCAACTTCTGTGTTCTGCTTGTGTCAGCGGAGCATCTCTTCAAGCTGCCGTTTGCAAGTATCGATGATTTACGCGATGCGACCCGGCGTTACGAAGACAACGGCGCAGCACACACCGGGACCGAACCGGAGGCGCAGACGTCAGCTCCTATAGCTCGGGTTGGTGACCGCGATGCCTTTAATCATGCTGAACCTAAATTCGGAGAATTGCAAGATGTACAAAGTCGATAAACGCAAGCGTCCCGGCCACTCCGCAGTGGTGACTACCGTGATTGTAAGCGTGGCAGCTCTCGCCATGTTCAACGGCTGCTTGTTTTTCACTTCAGACGGCGAGGCCACCCCGAGACTGACCATGTTCGTCGGAGTAGACATCAGCGGGTCATTCATGAAAAGCGGGTATTATGAGGATTCTCTCGACTTTCTGGCATATTATCTCTATGCACACCTGAATGGCGTCGGAGGACTGGAGAAACCCAACATGCTGTTCGTCAGCTCCATCGGCGGCGCCACTCCTGATGAGCCCAAGACGTTTTACCCGATTCAAACCTTTGAAAACAAAACCGTGGAAGAGATTCGGGCCACGCTCTCCAAAATCTTTCCCAGGGATATCTCCAATCCTTTTACGGACTACAATGCATTTTTTGAGCAGTGCGCCCTGATGGTAAGAAACAAAAACCTTGTGCTGCGACCGATATCCATCGTCATGCTCAGTGATGGCCGGCCCGACGTCAAGAAAGATGGTGAGACTGATTTCAAGAGCCTGGAGCTGAAGCCGCTGGAAAGACTGGCGCGCAATGTCACGGTGCGACTGCTTTATACTGACGCAGTAGTAGGCACGAACTGGCAGACTGAGGTGCCACGGCGCAGAGTCAAAGTCTGGACGCAGGATGCTGAGGTTATGGTTTCCTGGAAGGATCCCAAGATACTACAGCCTGACAAACCGATCGAAGAACAAGAACACTTCTTTGCGTGGGTGCAGGACAACGTCGATTTTGGCGTCCGCGCACGCAGAGTTGATTAGAATCTCCACTCCCCCAAACCCTGAGACAGATGCCGTCGCGGTTCCAAACCGCGGCGGCATCGCTGTTTTTGCCCGAGACTATGCGTGCCCGTAGTGTAAATACCCTCGACCACCGAAAACCCGCAAGACCAAACCATCCCTGCAAAAAGGCCAATAGCAACCGACAGCTTTTGAGTTGCATCTCCTGCGCCGATTACTTACTTTCAGGCATGAAGACCGACTCCTTCTTCTACAAGTTCTTCTCCGAGTTTCCCGGCGCTTTCTTCACGCTCATCGGCGAAAATCCGGGAAAGGCAACGACATACTCTTTCCAATCCGTGGAAGTCAAGGAGCAAGCCTTTCGATTCGACGGCATCTTTGTACCCAAAAACGAATCCGATGCCATCCACTTCGTCGAAATTCAGTTCGCCAAAGAACTCGAATTCTATGCGCGCTTCTTCAACGAGATTTTTCTCTACCTCAGACAATATCAGCCCAAAAACAACTGGCGCGCTGTGGTCATCTTCCCGGACCAGGCTACCGACCCCGGTGTACATCCACACTACCAGGAATTATTCGCTAAACACAGGTTGCTCAGAATCCACCTGGACCAACTGCCGCCGGAGCAGCTCGCGCGATTTCCCCTGAATTTGCTCCAGATAATCAATGTTGCGAACGAAAATGTCGAAAGCGTCGTTAAACAGATAGTTCAGCAGGTAGCACAAGATATTCATGACCCGAAAGCCAAAGAAACCATCGGTGAGATGCTCATCAACCTGCTGCTCAACAAATTCGGTGACATCACCAGAGAGGAGCTGCAAAAAATGACCGAACCATTGATGTCAAACATCAAAAACTCGCGCTTCTATCAGGAAGTCAAGCAGGAAGGAATAGAAGAAGGGATTGAGAGAGGAATTGAAAAAGGGATTGAAAAAGGGATTGAGAAAGGAATCGAAAAAGGAGTCGAAAACACAGCACGCAAGATGCTGGCTAAAGGTCTGGAGGCTTCCTTGATTGCTGAAGTGACCGGGCTATCGCTGCAAGCGATAGAAAAACTCAGGAGTGATAACGGGCAATAGGCCATCCAGTTATATTTAAATATTCAATATTTGATGCAACAGAACCTGCCACGTAACCACTTGCCGAGCGGCCCGACGCGTTCATAAATTATTCAGGCTTATTCAGATCATAAATTCGGTGGTACACCAACATCGTGACTTAACTTTTTCTTGCCTCATTAAAAATCTGTGCCTATCATACCATCCCCCTGCTCCATTTACCTTAATGGACAAGTGCAGTATATTTGGCCTCGCAGGGGTTTGTTAAGCAAATCTATGGACTTTTGGAAGAAAGCTATGGTGTGAGAAGTCTTCAAATAGGACAGCCGCTCATCCCGTTGGCTGCGAAAACTAGGCGGGTCCTGTTTCTTCTACTTCTACATTCTACCGCCAGCACGAAAGGCCAATCGCTGGCGTGTGGCGGAACAACTGAGAACAATGATGGCAGCGCTTAGGGAAAACACATGATAAACCCATTTCATCGGCTATTCTTCAGAGTATTGCGCCTTAGCATCTTGGCGATTATTTTCAATTCACCACTATTCTCCCAGATTCGCCTGACTTCTCATGGTACCGACTTGCAAGACATTTCTGGCGACAAATGCGGTTATGACCATGATCTTGCCATGCAGCAATTGGCGCTATTGGGGGACCACTGGGGCTATGGTTATGACGATCTGCTGCGAGATTTGGAAGATTGGCGGCGAAGTCCATATATCACCATTGACTCGCTGGGCGCAAGCGTGCAAAACCGGGCGCTCTGGCAGCTCACGATTACCTCTGATATTCCGGCTGCCGAGCCACGAAGAACTGTATTTGTCCATGCGCGCACCCACCCCAATGAAGTGCAAGGCTGGTGGGTGACGAAAGAGCTCATCTATTTGCTACTTTCAGAAGATGGCTTTGCCCGGTTTATGCGGGAAAATTGTGTTCTCTACATCATCCCGATGTACAATCCCGATGGCGTGGAGCTGGAGCTACCACGCGAAAATGCCAATGGCGTCGACATCGAGAGCAATTGGGACAAGGACCCGGTAGAACCGGAGGTAGCAGTTTTGCGAAGCCGCTTTAGTAAGCTCATGGACTCGCAGGCCCCCATAGAAGCTGCCCTGAATATGCACTCTGCGTTTGCCTGTAAACGCTATTTTGTCTACCACGACGCAGCCGGAACCTCGGAAGATTTCACCGTGCTGGAACAGACATTTATCGAAGGCATACGCAACTACTTCCTGGAAGGCATCGAGCCGTGGTACTATTTCATAAGCTGGACCAATGGTACGCCCAGGCGTTATCCCGAGAGCTGGTTCTGGCTCAACCACGGTGAGGCCGTGATGGCTTTGACATACGAAGATATGAACTGCCCCGCGGCCAGCGAGTACGACCGCACGGCCTTTGCGCTACTGCACGGCGTTGCTGATTATCTGGGATTAATAGCAACGGCTGTTGCGGAAAGAGCCTGGCCGGTGAACCACGGTTTCACACTTCATCAAAACTATCCCAATCCGTTCAATCCATCAACAACGATCGGCTTTGAGTTGCCAGATGATAGCCATACCGTCGTTAGAATAATCAATTTGCGAGGACAGACTATTACGACGCTCATGGCAAAAACCCTGTCGGCAGGCATGCACCGAATTGACTGGGACGGCACGGATGACCGAAATTTGCCTGTGGCAAGTGGCGTCTATCTGGTGCATTTACAGGCGGGTGATCTGGCGGCATCTCGGAAGCTGACCCTGCTGAAATAAAGGAGCCGGAAAATGTTTACGTCCCTGTCATATTCAGGAGCTTGAAACTATGACTGATGAACGCAACCTCTGCAACGACCTGCGAAAGGTCTGGCAAACCAATAACCGTCTTACAACTTTCCTGTTTGAGCATCTTGCTGACGAACTATGGCCAATGAAAGTGCCAGGCGCACCGCGCCGGACCATCCGAATGATCGCGGGACACATACACAACTCGCGCGGCATGTGGATCAAGATGCTCGGCAAGCGGCATAAAATCCCGGCGCCCAAGAGCGTTGACCGGCATAGAGTGACACGCAAGCAGCTCCTGCCTGCATTGCGCCAGAGCAATTCGGGCGTGCTCGAGCTAATCGATGCCGCTCTTGCTGAAAACGGGAAGCTACACGATGCACCGTTTCAGAACTTTCCGCCGGACGTCGCACACCTGGTCGCATACTTAACAGCGCATGAAAGCCACCACCGTGGTCAGATCGTCATGCTGGCCCGTCAATTAGGACATCGTCTGCCGCAAGAGGTGACCGTTGGTCTGTGGCTCTGGTCGAAGCGAGCCAAAGAACTACAATAAATCCGCCACTGACTCTAATATTCTGCCCGTCTTCAAAAACATCCTTGTCCTGCTCATATCAGTCCTTTATATTGTATGCAACTATATTGTTGTCCTCAAATTTTTGAATTGCTGTTGAAATGTAGAGGTAGATCGCATGAGATCAGTACAGTCACAATCCAATCGACCAAATAATCGCGATGCCTTGCCGCGTAATTGGCGGCATAACCCCGCGAACACAAATAGAGGTTATTTCCACCCCGAGAGCGTCATACACAAAATTGATCAGGAAGCATTAGTATTGCTCGGCGGCGGCCGTTCCATCCTCCTGCAATTGGCGCATCCCTTTGTAGCGGCTGGCGTTGACGACCACAGCAACTTTCAACAGGAAATTCTCGACCGTTTACATCGCACCCTGCTGTTCATGCAAAACCTCGTATTTGAGGAACGCAGTCGCGCGCGGAAAGCCTTGCAAAATTTCCACGCCATGCATGAACGTATTCGCGGGCGACTACCACATCGGGCAGGGCGCTTTCAGGCTGGCGCGCCCTATTCCGGCAAAGACCCCGAAGCAAAACTCTGGGTTCACGCCACGTCCGTAGATACCAGCCTGAAGGTGTATGAGCGCTTTGTGGCGCCGCTAACTGCAGAGCAGCGCAAGCATTATTACTCTGACACTTTACTCCTTGCGCAATTGATGCACGTTCCTGAAAAACTGCTGCCAAAAACTCTGGATGCTTTCCAGGACTACATGGAAGACATGCTAGCCAGCGACACGCTCGCCGTAACGCCCACAGCACAACGCCTGGCCAACGCTGTGCTCTATCCGCAGGTCGGATTCTTCCCGGCCATGAGTGCGGCGCTGCTCCGCTTTGTAACCGCCGGCATCCTGCCAGAACGATTCCGTCGCGAGTATGAGATGAAATGGACGCAGAGATGCCAATTTATCCTGAACTGTCTCAGCCGATCTACGCGCACACTTCGACCTGTAGCGCCGGCCTGGGTCTGGAAAAACCCTTTGCTGGGCGGCAAATTATCCTATTCATTATTATGGGGCGTAACAGCTTCCAGGAACTCAGACAGGTGACCCTGATGATTCACGCTGTGGCAGTTTCGACCAAAATCCAAAAGATGAGTTGAGTCCCTCGGCGGCCATAATCAGCGTATCTTCACAGCGTAAAGACTGAACGCACTTCAAGCATTTTACCCATCAATCAATTCTGCGCGAATCAAACCATCCCGCATCTTCGCGGCCGAACACAGAAAGTCATCCCTGCCAATTTCTGGCGCTAATTCCAACCATCACAATCTCCTGAAAATTTAAAGTTATTGTCCTCCAATTCCGAATAATATCTTGATGCAGAGCTGACACCTTTGGGCATTTTAAACTGAGACGCATGGCTAATCTTTCGAAGACTTACAACACCGATGGCTGGCTCCGGATAATCACTGACCTGCGGAATCGGCTGCAACAGCTTAATGAACACTCCGAATCAGAATTCCTGGGTGTGGGCACGCAGATGCAACAGATCTACTCGCAAGCAAAATACATCTCCGAAACTTGTGCATCGATCGCGCAATCACTAACCGGCAATGAAGTGCGTGAGACTGTCGAAGGATTAAGAAGTCTGCTCGATAACGTTCAGAGTTATAGCGCCCACGCAGAAAAGCTGGCGCGCAAAGGCGAGACAGACCTGAAGGAAATCTTCCAACTCATAAGAAGAATCTCCGGGCCGGTCAGAGGCTTCAAGAACATCGTCAGGACCCTGAATATCCTTGGCGTCTTTACCAGGATCGAAAATGCAAGTCTTCTCACCAGCAGTTCAGATATCCACATCCTTGCCAACGAGGTCAGCAAGCTGGCAGAGGTTATCGACGGCAAGTCCGGCGGCATGGCAGCCAAACTGGAGCAGCTCTATCATCTCATCCACGCCACCCTGACAACCATCGAGCAGATCGAGGCGGCGGCACATGAAAAAGCGATCGTCATTCTGGGGAAAACGCGGGACAGCCTCAGTGCTTTCGCAGGCAAGCAGGAAGCCTCACACGCAGCCATGCAGACCATCGCCCACCATTCGGACGAGATCCGCAAGAAGATGGGCGCGGTGGTTTCTTCAATCCAGTTTCACGACATCACCCGGCAGCAGCTCGAGCACGCCATAGAAGCCCTGGACAAGCTTGCTCAGAAATTTGTGCACGACCTGCAAACCGCGGCAGACACCGATGCCCAAAAAGATGCCGTGCAGTATCTGGGCGATGTCAGCGAACTGCAAAGAGCGCAGGTTGAACAATCACAGCGTAGCATCGTCGACGCTGTTCAGGACATGTTTGCAAGTCTCACAACCATCGCAGACAGGACCGCGGATTTTTCCAGCGAAATCCACTCCCTGACCGGAACACGTGATAGCATCGACGCTTCCTTCCTGTCCGAGATCGAAGACGACATCAGGACGATTTCTGATTCCATGATGTCCACTGTCAAGGCCAGCACAGACATTGCAAAAGCGACCATCTCGGTCGCAGACATGGTGTCGGAAATGGCCGGCTTTCTCTCAGAAATCGAAGACATTGGCAAGGAGATCGAACTCATTGCCGTGAATGCTATCGTTAAAGCCTCACACATCGGCAATGAAGGCGCTGCGCTGCGAGTTTCGGCGCAATCGATTGAAACGCTGTCTGTGCAAAGCCGCAAGGATATCGCCACAGTCGCAAAAGTCCTGCGACAAATATCCGAAGCAGCAGCAGATCTCAAAACCTCCATGGAAGCAGGCGCAAACGACAGGGAGAAGGCGCTTAACGGCATGGTGCAGGAGATCAATCATCTGCTCAAATCTATGCAGGATGTAAATACTCAGGTTGCCAATTCTTTGCGCAGCACCGATGAAAACGCTGAACTGCTGCGCCAACAAATTAAAACCAGTATCGCCAAATTCAAGACCCACAAGCTGTTCGAAAAAGTGTTGGCACAGGTCGCTGGCGGACTACACCACATTGCGCGCGAAGCCTACGCCGGCGTGGGACAAAATGCCGCAGGACGGACGCAACGGTTGCGGGACCTCGAGGCCAGTTACACCATGCACTCGGAGCGGCATGTGCACAAATCGCTGTTGCAATTGCAAAAACAGGAGCAAGAAGCAGTCGCGCCAATGGCAAGCGAGGTCCCGGGTAGCTCTGCTGCCGATGAGCTGGGCGACAACATAGAGTTATTTTAGCCTGAAAAAGTGTACCGTCCTCAGACGCGGGAAGAGACCAGAGAAGAGAAAAAAGAAGCTTGAATAAGTCAAAAATTGCAACCCAGGAAACGAGAGAACAAACATGGCATCAACCCGAAAAATCAAGAACACACTCAACCTTGAAGGTGAGCTATTGATTCACAACGCAGCGGAATTGAAGGAAAAAATCAGCGCACAGTTCAAAGAGGGCGTGCCGCCGGATTTGAATCTAAAAAATGTCACGGCCGTCGATTTTTCTTTTCTGCAGACGCTCGTGAGTTTAGCGCGTGAAGCAAAAGGAAAACGACAGCGGGTCAAGCTAAAGGATTGTCCGCTGGTGTGCAAACAGGCCATCGACAGTGCGGGTCTGTCAGGCTACTTTTCTGAATGGTTAAACGTCACTTGATTGAGCACAGGGAGCAGCTATGAGCAAAACCATTATGACGGCCGAAGACTCGGCCAGTATGCGTCAGATGGTGTGTTTCACATTGAGCAACGCCGGCTACAATGTGATCGAAGCAGTGGACGGACAGGACGCCCTGAACAAACTGAACGGAACCAAAATTGATCTGCTGGTCACGGACCTCAATATGCCCAATGTCAATGGCATCGAACTCGTTCGAAAAGTGCGTTCTAACCCGGCACACAAATTTGTGCCCATCGTCTTCCTCACTACCGAATCCCAGGACGCGAAAAAGAAGGAGGCGAAAGCAGCCGGCGCCACCGGCTGGATAGTCAAACCTTTCAAACCCGAGCAGCTTTTGGCAGTGGTAAAAAAAGTCATCCGATGACTATCGATTGAGACTGGAGTTAGCATGGAACAACATCAACAAGCTTACAAGGAAGAAGCCACCGAGATTCTCGTAGAACTCGAGTCATCACTCCTGGCGCTGGAAGAAACGCCCGACGACAAAGACCTGGTCGATCAGGTCTTCCGCTCTTTGCACACTATCAAGGGTTCGGGCCAGATGTTTGGCTTCGATGATATCGCCGAATTCACCCACGAGATCGAAACCATTTTTGACCAGGTACGCAACGGCGAAATGCAGGTCAGCAAACAGCTCGTAACCCTGGCGCTGGCCGCGAGAGACCAGATCTGGAACATGCTGCAAGACGGCGAACCCGTCGAGCAAACCGAGACAGAGCGTATTGTATCGGCTCTGAAAATGCTCACTCCCGAAAACAGCAGCACACAGCCGGATAGCGCCGGCCAGACCGATGAGCAGCAAACCGCCGGCGGCGAGCTAACCACCTACTGGATTCGTTTCAAACCGGCTGAGGAAATCTTTCTTACCGGCGCCGACCCAATGCGACTGTTGCAGGAACTTGGCGAGCTTGGCGAGGCAAGGGTGGTGGCCCAAACGGAAAGCGTGCCGCCATTCGAAGATTTCAACCCGGAGGCGTGCTACATCTACTGGGACATCATCCTGACCACAGAAAAAGGTGAAGACGCAATCCACGACATGTTCATTTTTGTGGAAGATGATGCAGATATCACTGTTCGGGCGGTGGACGAGGGCCAGTCCGATGAAGACCACGACTACCATAAGAAATTGGGCGAAATTCTACTCGGACACGGTGACGTCAGGCCCGAAGACCTCCAGAAAGTGTTGGGCAAGCAGAAGCGAGTGGGTGAGTTGCTGACCAAAGCCGGCATCGTCGATACCGGCAAAGTGCAGGCAGCCCTGGTCGAGCAGCAGCAGGTGAAGGAAGCGCGCAGCAAGCGCAAGGAAAACCAAGCTGCTTCCAGCATCCGCGTCGCCTCCGACAAGCTCGATATGCTGGTCGATCTCGTCGGCGAACTTGTGACGGCCCAGTCACGATTAAGCCAGATTTCGGAAAAAAGCCATGATAACGAGCTACGCTCCATATCGGAAGAAGTCGAACGGCTCACTTCTGAGCTGCGCGACAATACCATGAGCATCCGCATGCTGCCCATCGGTACAACCTTTGGCAAATTCAAGCGACTGGTGCGGGACCTGTCCCAGGAGCTCGGCAAGGAAGTCGACCTGGTAACCGAAGGCGCTGAAACCGAGCTGGACAAAACCGTGATCGAGAGACTTAACGATCCGCTGGTGCACCTCATCCGCAACTCTATGGACCACGGTATCGAAGCGCCCGAAGTGCGCGAAGCCAGAGGCAAGCCCCGTACCGGTACCGTGCGACTGGAGGCGGTGCACTCCGGGGCCAGCGTGCTCATCAACATCTCGGACGACGGCGCCGGCCTGGACACCGAAGCCATACGCGCACGGGCGATTGAGCGTGGCCTGGTCAGCCCGGACACGGAATTGAAGGACAAAGATATCTACGCACTTATCTTCGCTGCCGGATTTTCTACCGCCAGGCAACTGAGCAATGTTTCCGGTCGAGGCGTGGGCATGGATGTGGTCAAACGCGCCATGGAAGCCCTGCGCGGCAGCATCGATGTAACCAGCGCCAAAGGCAAGGGCAGCACCATCACCCTCAAACTGCCGCTGACGCTTGCTATCATCGAAGGCCTGCTGGTGAAGATCGCCGACAGTCATTATGTGCTACCTTTGTCTGCGGTCGAGGAATGCATCGAGCTCTCGGAAAACGACATCGAAAGGAGCAACGGGCGCCAGGTTGCCAACGTGCGGGATGAAATTGTGCCCTACATCAACCTGCGCGAGCGCTTCCGGATTGCCGGAGAGCGGCCAGCTATCGAGCAAATCGTCATCACAGATGTCGATGGCCAGAGGATCGGTTTTGTCGTCGACGAGGTCATGGGCGAGCACCAGACCGTCATCAAATCTCTTGGCAAGCTCTACGCCGACATCAAAGAAATCTCAGGCGCAACCATACTGGGAGACGGCACATTGGCGCTGATCCTGGATCTGGCCAAACTGGCTGACTCAGCGGAATTGGAAGAACATGAATTCGTACATGGCAAAGCGGAACATATTCACCAGCACATGGAAGTGGAGCACGCGTAGCAAGATCACGCTATCTCTTGAAGAAAGAAAACTGAAGGTGGCTTCTTTACCCTTGAGCAAAAACAGACCAGACTTGCAGCAGAAGAATGGAAGCAATAAAGCCGTATGTGATGCCCGTCATTCTGCGCTTTGTCACAAGCGACAACGATGGCGATGCTGATTATGAGCAGTATTGGGCCGTCTGTACTTTAAATATCTATTCACAATCGAAGCAAAGGAGAGCAACATGCGATGGCGAGACTTGAAGCTAAGCAAAAAGATGGCGATTGGCTATGGCCTGGTATTGACGCTTATGCTGGTCATTTCTATTTGGTCAATTTACGGAATCGGTGATATTCTACATGATGGTGACCTTATTGCGGAAGAGGTGGAGTTCGAAAATCACCTCTGGAATTTGGAGGTTGAACATCTCAATTGGGCAAGCCAGCTCAGCTTGTTTCTGAAGGATGAAAACATTCATGAGCTAACAATTGAACTGGACCCACACAAATGCAAACTTGGCCAATGGTATTACAGCCATGAGAGGGAAGAAGCCGAGGAGTCCTATCCTGAAATAAAGAGCTTGCTCTCCGCTCTGGAAGAGCCACATCGTCTCTTGCATCAATCGGCATCGAAAATCAGAGAAATCTACAAAGTGATAGATGCAGACTTGCCGCTATTTCTGGCCAAGAAAGAGGTTGACCTTTTCATTTGGACTGAACGTGTTCTGGACGCGATTACGCAGCAAAAACAGCAAATTGATGTGGAGCTGGATCCCAGACGCTGTTCTTTTGGACAGTTTCTGTATAGCGAGTCCGGCAGAGAAATGCGTGAATCTGATGCCTTACTCGCTCGCTCGCTGCAAGACGTGGAGCAGGCACACACAGACCTTCATGCGCAAGGCCGACGGATTCAGGAGCTGATAGCAAAAGGACAATTTAGCGCCGCCAGCGCCGTTTATAAGAGTGAGTTAACCTTGACCTTAAACACAGTCCGCAAACACCTAAATGAAATGGAAGCTCGCGCGGGTGACAACCTGAATGCTTTGAGAAGGACAAATCACATTTATACTTCCGAAACCCTGCCACACCTTGAAAAGGTGCAAAACGACCTGGAGGAAGTGAATCATCTGGTTCAGGCACGAGTTGGTCGGGAAAGGGAGCACATGGCATCATCCGGCGCTACAACCAGGACAATCGTAATTCTCGTCAGCATCGGGGCCCTATTATTCGGCGTTACTCTCGCCTTTTTCATAACACGTCAAATCGTCAACCCAATGCAGATGATGCGGCAGGCTGCTGACAAACTCTCACTCGGCGATACAAAACAAAACATTCAATATGAGAGCCAGGATGAAGTCGGTCAGGTCGCCGGCAGCTTCCGCGAAATGATAACAGCCCTGGAGGACAAGTCCGATGTGGCAGATCATATTGCACAGGGCGACCTTGACGTGTCTGTTAAAGTCCTTTCAGATAAAGACTATTTGGGAAAATCTTTTCAGAAAATGATAGCCAATTTGCGAAATACGGCGGAAATCGCAGACCGAATATCCGACGGCGATCTCACTGCCACACCACAAGTGCTATCAGAAAAAGACATGCTCGGAAAAGCGCTCAAGTCAATGGTGGAGAAACTGCGGGAAGTCGTGACCGGCGTAATCAGCGCCTCGGAAAACGTCTCGAGCGGCAGTGAGCAGATGAGCTCGAGCGCCGAGGAAATGTCAGAGGGTGCGAGCGAGCAGGCTTCTGCTGCCGAAGAGGCATCATCCTCCATGGAGCAAATGGCAGCCAACATCCAGCAGAATGCAGATAATGCACAACAGACTGAGAAGATCGCGCGCAAAGCCTCTGAAGATGCACAGACCGGCGGCGAAGCCGTCACCGAAGCTGTGCAGGCGATGAAGGAAATCGCCAGCAAGATCTCAATCATAGAGGAGATCGCACGCCAGACCAACCTCCTGGCCCTGAACGCAGCCATCGAGGCGGCGCGCGCCGGTGAACACGGCAAGGGCTTTGCGGTGGTGGCCTCAGAAGTCCGTAAGCTGGCGGAACGCAGCCAGACTTCCGCTGCCGAAATCAATACTCAGGCTGGCAGCAGTGTTCAGGTCGCTGAGCGCGCTGGCGAGCTATTGGCGAGCCTCGTGCCCAACATTCAAAAGACCGCCGAGCTGGTGCAGGAGATCAATGCGGCAAGTGCAGAGCAAAGCACAGGCTCCGGCCAAATCAACAAAGCGATCCAGCAATTGGACCAGGTCACGCAACAGAATGCAAGCTCGGCAGAGCAGCTCTCTTCTACCGCAGAGGAGCTTTCGTCGCAAGCTCAGCAACTGCAAAGCCTGATGCAGTTTTTTAACATCGACATAAAGAACATCGGCGCCTTGAAAAGTGAACCCGCCATGGCAAGGTCGAGCCGGCCAACCAAAAAATCGCCGAAAGTGCACGTCGTAAACGACGATGCAGCCAGGGCAGGTCAGGAGAGATCGCCACGGGGTACTAAAAAGGGCGTTGCCCTGGCGCTCAATGACAGTGACGCCGATGACACTGACAATGAATTCGAAAAGTATTAAGCATTCAATAACCGGTCCGGAGAAGCCAAAATGAATCGCATTATCAGCGCTTTCGCAACTTTTGCAACTGTGGCAACCTTGTTTGGACATGCTGCAACTGTGAATGCCGGAGAAACGGCAAAGTCTAATGACATCCATGCAACCCATGCACACCACGCGCACCACCTCGGCGTCTTTCTCGGCGCTGCCAGCAACCTGGACCACGATCATACGGACTTTGCTGTCGGCGCAGACTATGAGCACCGATTGCCGGTGTGGCAGGCCCGCCTGGGGCTGGGCGCCTTTGTCGAGCATGTGACGGCCGAGCATGCGGAGACCATTCTGGCGCCCATGCTGGCCGTGCATCCTGCGGGCGGCTTGAAATTGTTAGCCGCACCCGGCCTCATGCTGACGGAAGACCACCATGGTGACAGCGCCAGTCACTTTCTGCTGCGCTTCGGCGCCGGCATGGACTTCAGCATTTCCGGATTCTCGCTCACGCCAACGCTCAACCTCGACCTCGTCGAAGACAGCAAAGCATTGGTGTACGGCATGACCATCGGCAAGGGATTCTGACGGCTCGCGCACGCAGCGTTTGCGCAGCCGGGAATTCTCTTCATGTTCCATGCAATGCGGGCGGCACAATTAGCAAGAGTCATGAGCGAAGCGGAGAGGACAAGACAACAAATGATCAAATACCACTGCTTTTCAGGAGAACCATAAGATGAAAGTAAAAAGCTTCAGGGATTGGGGAATCCTAACCAAAATCATGAGCATATCCGTGGCGACCATTGTACTGGTGGCCGCCGGCATTCTGTTCTTCTTACTCCCCTTTTTTCATGACCACCTCATGCAAGAAAAGGAAGTTGCCATCGAAAGTATCGTGGATGTGGCAACGACCATAGTGCAATCCTTTCACAAGCAAGTGAATGAAGGCAAATTGAGCGAAGCAGAGGCTCAGCGCGCTGTCATGGCCAGGTTGGCAGATGTTCGTTATCAAGGCTCAGAGTATGTCTGGATCAACGACATGGAGATGCGCATGGTGATGCATCCCATCACGCCCGAGCTGAACGGTCAGGATGTCAGCCAGCATCGCGACCCCACAGGCAAGCAGATTTTTGTCGAAATGGTGCAGGTGGCGCAGGCCAAGGGGGAAGGCTTTATCAATTACATGTGGCCGAAACCCGGCATGACCGTACCGGATCCAAAAATATCGTTTGTCAGACTATTCAGGCCGTGGGGCTGGGTCATCGGCACCGGAATCTATGTCGATGATATCGAAGCTCAGGTAGGAGCGATACGCAATGCGGTACTTACGGCCACGCTAATTTGCGCTGCGCTGGTGCTGCTGTTCGCGTTTTTCATTTCGCGCGTGATTACCCGACCCATCGGTGAAGTTGTGACAGCCGCCAACCAAATCGCAGAAGGCGATCTGACTGCAAACCTGCACGCCACCAGCGTCGATGAAACCGGGCAGTTGGTGACTGCCATGAGTCACATGGTGAGCAACCTCAAGGACAAAGGTGAAATTTCCGACCGAATCGCCCAGGGTGATCTCGATGTCGAAGTCAAAGTCCTGGGTGAAAAAGACACCTTTGGCAAATCGTTCAGCGCCATGGTTACCAATCTGCGCGAAAGAGCCGGCCTCGCAGACCGCATCGCCCAGGGAGATGTCAATGTCGAGGTTGCCCTTTCTTCAGACAAAGATACGTTCGGCAAGTCCTTCAGCGCCATGGTAAGCAATCTGAAAGAAAAAGCTGGTATCGCCAACAAGATTGCCCAGGGCGATCTGAGCTCACAGGTGACTGTTCTTTCGGAAAGGGACGTGTTTGGCAACGCCTTCAAGTCGATGATAACCAATCTGAATCAGACGGCCGGGCTGGCGGAGCAGGTTGCGAAAGGCGACCTTGACGTCGAGGTGACGGTGCTTTCGAAAATGGATGTGCTTGGTCAATCCCTGAAATCCATGGTCACCAAGCTGCGGGAGGTTGTGAGTAACGTCAAAATCGCTGCTGACAACGTGGCTACGGGCAGCCAGCAAATGAGCAGCAGTTCTGAGCAAATGTCGCAGGGCTCATCCGAGCAAGCCTCGGCTGCAGAAGAAGCTTCTTCTTCCATGGAAGAAATGGCCGCCAATATTCAACAGAATGCGGAGAATGCTCAGCAAACAGAAAAGATTGCGGTTAAGGCCGCGACCGATGCTCAGGGCGGCGGCAAGGCCGTGACAGAAGCGGTGCAGGCCATGAAAGAGATAGCCAGCAAGATCTCCATCATCGAAGAGATCGCGCGCCAAACAAACCTGTTGGCGCTCAATGCAGCTATCGAGGCAGCGCGTGCCGGTGAGCATGGGAAAGGGTTTGCCGTGGTCGCCGCGGAAGTGAGAAAGCTGGCAGAGCGCAGTCAGTCTTCGGCGGCTGAGATCAATCAGCTCGCCGGCTCCAGCGTGCAGGTGGCCGAGCGAGCCGGGGAAATGCTGGCCAGTCTGGTTCCCGATATTCAAAAGACGGCAGAGCTGGTGCAGGAGATCAACGCAGCCAGTAATGAGCAGAACACCGGCGCCGGCCAGATCAACAAAGCCATCCAGCAGCTCGACCAGGTGACCCAACAGAATGCCAGCACCGCCGAGGAGCTGGCCGCCACCTCTGAAGAGCTCGCTTCCCAGGCCGAACAGTTGAAGCACGCCATCGAGTTTTTCAACGTCACGGAAGATGAGAACGCGCATGTGCGGCCGCACACGAATGTGAAAAAGTCCGGCGCGGTGCACGTGGTGACGGAAAACGACAGCAAAAAGAACAATAAAACGCAGGCGCGGAAGGCGTCAAAGCCCAAAAAAGTCACAGAGAAAGGCGTGGCCTATAAGCTTCTTGATAGCGCCGACGCTGATGACGATGACGATGGGTTCGAGCGTTTTTGAAGTAGCAAATCTGCCTGGTCAGCCTGATCCCAAGTCAGGCTGACTCCAGGCTGAGGTCTCAGACCGCAGGCACCGAGAACACACTTAATAAACATGAAGTTCTAACCATCATCTAACAAAGGAGAACGACCTTTAGCAAAAAACTGAGCAACGCGAAACCGTCTGGGAATACATTAACTGCTGCACTCGATTTCCAAACTTCAATTCGTTGTCTGATCAGAACGACAACGCCGGCGACTTCTGGTTCTGATTTATACCGGGGTAGGCAATTAAGGGGAGGTTTCGAAGCGCGAGGAAAAGTGAGGATCTCAGACCATTCAGGATGAACTAAAAGTTTGAAACGGACGAAAGTAAAACCAGGAGTAAAGTATCATGCAGTGGTTTATCAACCTTAAGATTTCAGCCAAATTGATTGTATCCTTTGTCATTCTTTCATGCCTCACCGCATTTGTGGGTTTCCGTGGCATCGTAAACATGACCTTGATCAATGATATGCTCAATGAGCTCTACGAATACGAGACCAAAGGCATCTCCTATATCAAGGAGGCCAACGTATCGCTCATCTATTTTGGCCGGGCGCAAAACAACCTGCTGTTGGCGGCCACGGACCAGGAAAGGCGCGAATATGAAGAGCAGATGGAGAAATATGAAAAGCTGCTCATGCAAAACATCGATAAAGCCAAGCCGCTGCTGCAGTCTGACAAAGGAAGAGAGCTTCTCGCGCGCTTTGACTCTGAGTGGAAGGACTATCGGTATGCGGTTAACGAATTGTTGGATATCGTCAACAACAAGGACGGGAATACGAATACCAAAGCTCTGGAAACCGCCAAAAGCCTCGCCAGAGAAGAGTCCGATGTTATCGATTCAACTCTGTCACAACTGGCCCGCCTGAAAGAACAAAACGGCCAGGAATACTATGACCGCAGCGACCAGGTCTATGACAAAGCAAGAGCAATCATGATTGCGCTTGTACTGGGCGCTGTCGCACTCGGCATCGGATTCGGTTTTATCATTTCCAAAATGATCAGCAAACCCATTCTGAAGATCGTTGATTCCGCCAGAATTATAGCAGATGGGGATCTAACAAAAGAGCCGGACCTCGTCCAGAAAGATGAGATCGGAGACCTCGCCGACGCTTTTCGGCGCATGATCAACAAGCTCCGGGACATTGTGGGCGACGTCATGATTGCGGCAGACAATGTCTCCACCGGCAGCCAGCAGATGAGCTCGAGCGCAGAAGAGCTGTCACAAGGTTCAGCCGAACAAGCTTCCTCTGGTGAAGAAGCGTCGTCATCCATGGAGCAAATGGCCGCCAACATCCAGCAAAACGCCGATAATGCCCAGCAGACCGAAAAGATCGCGGTCAAGGCCGCGGCCGATGCCCAGGAAGGCGGCAATCAGGTCAATGAAGCGGTCACGGCCATGAAGGACATCGCCAGCAAAATCTCCATCATTGAAGAGATCGCCCGTCAGACCAATCTGCTCGCCCTGAACGCTGCCATCGAAGCAGCACGAGCTGGCGAACACGGGAAAGGCTTTGCCGTGGTGGCAGCCGAGGTGCGCAAGCTGGCAGAACGCAGCCAGACGGCAGCCGGTGAAATAAACACGCTC
>CAZVSL010000002.1:0-14204 GCA_964629935.1 uncultured Calditrichaceae bacterium
CACGATGGCGGCAACCGCCAGGTACGCGGCGATGCCACCGGCTACTCCTTTGATCTTGGCATTCGAGGCATCCTGACGAAGGACGCTGGCTTTGCCCTGGTGCTGCAGGATTTGTTCGGCGCCCTGGATTATGATGCTGCCAACGAAGTCGGAACCGCGCGCGGCGGAGAGGAGAACACAACCACAACGCTATTGCTGGGATTTGGCTACGCTGTTCACAAGAATCTGATACTGGAAGTCAACGCCCGCAAAGCGCTGCACCACGATCTGCATGACAGACTTACACTTGGCCTCGAGCACACCCTTTTCGCTTTGTTGACCCTGCGAAGCGGCGTGAGTCAAAACATCGATTCGGATGAAAGTAACCGGCATTATTCGCTGGGATTAGGCATATCTCACAAACTCTTGCTATTACGGTTCGCCACCGATCTTGCCTACGTCATTAACGATATCGATGACTTCTTTCATGTTGGCATTAGACTAGGCTGGAATTAGAAGGCAGGCCCACCCATCTGACTGAAAAAAACGGCTCGTTCTCGCAGCAATTAAATTAAGTTTCGTAAATAATTGTTGTCATTGTCCTTTGTCTTTTGTAATCTCCGCTCTTACTAGTAGTGTACTTTATGCGAGCCGGGTACTGTGGTCCCCCCCTCAAAGGACCATCCTCATCTGAGAAGTGTAGACGCAAGACGACGTTTCAGATGACTATCCCCCCAGTACACACCCGTATCACACGCCTTATATGGACAGAGTGTACCTTATCAGGCACAAGTATATTCTTTCCGAGTGACAGGGACGGCAGTATCTAACCCAGGTCTGGAGACAGAGCCCTTATGTTCATGAGAAAGACGCAAATTGATCTGCTCAAGAAACTGGCGGAGGTCGTACCACACGCGTTGATCATGACCGACGCTGCGAATAGAATCATCTTTACAAACCAGCTCGCCGCAAAACACTTCGATTATACCATTGATGAGTTGTCAGGGATATCAATCTCCGCACTCATTCCGCCGCAGTCAGGTTATAATGGTGAAATTGGTGAACTTGTGCCTCTGTCAGGGACGCGCACGCCACACGAAGCACCAAAGCTGTATGGGACGCGTAAGGACGGCGCCCGCTTCCCTGTGGAATTGCTACTCAGCTCAATTGCAGCGGGGAACCAACATCTCACAATAATTTCCGTGATGAATATTTCAGCGCGGCAAGGTCTGGAGGAGAAATTTCGCCTGGCTGTTGAGTCTGCACCCAACGGCCTGTTGATGGTTGACGAGCGCGGACTGATAACCCTGGCGAATCATCAATTGGAGCAATATTTTGGCTATTCCCGTCACGAGCTCATTGGACAACCGGTTGAGAAATTGCTGCCTGCGCGCTATAGCAAGGATCATGAGGCGCTGCGCGAGGGATTTATGAATAATCCGCACACCCTCCAGATGGGCGCCGGGCGCGATCTCTATGCTGTGGGCAAGGATGGCAGCGAATTCCCGGTCGAGATCGGTCTCAATCCCATCCGCACGGAGACCGGCATTGAAGTGCTAGCCGTGATCATCGACATAACACAACGTAAACAAGCGGAAAAAGAACACGCCGAATTTGAAAAACAGATTCAGAGTACCCAGAGGCTGGAAAGTCTGGCCATTCTGGCCGGCGGCGTTGCGCACGATTTCAACAATCTGCTCACGGGTATACTGGGAAACTCAGACCTGGCTTTGTTGGAAACGCCTCCTGGCTCGGAAGCGAGGGAGTATATCGAGGACATTCAAAAGACCGCAGTCCGCGCCGCGGAGCTATGTAATCAGATGCTAGCTTATTCAGGTAAAGCTCACTTTGTGGTTGAAGCCCTTGATTTGAATCATATCATCGAGGAGACCGCACATCTTTTACGAAATTCAGTACTGAAGACAGCAGCGCTACGCTACAGCCTTGCGCCCGACCTGCCGCCGTTGAAAGGCGCAGGCAATCAAATCCGCCAGGTCGTCTTGAATCTGGTAACCAATGCAGCGGAAGCCTTCGGCGCCGGGAAAGGCAAAATCACGATAACAACAGGCGTTACGCCGTGCGACAGGACGATTCTGTCCCGGGCGGTGGCAAATGACCATCTGCCTGAAGGCGACTATATCTATCTCGAAGTTACAGACAACGGCGTTGGCATGGAAAGCAGCATGCTGGAGACGATTTTTGACCCCTTCTTCACGACAAAATTTTCAGGCCGTGGTCTTGGATTGGCAGCCACGCTCGGTATCGTGCGTGGCCACAAAGGCGCCATCATTGTGAAAAGTACAAAAGGCAAAGGGTCGACCTTTCGGGTCTTGTTCCCGTGCACGCAAGCAACAATATCTAAAACTGTTGATGAGCATTCCAATATGGGCGACTTACAGCAACCAGCCAAAGTCCTGGTCGTCGATGATGATGACAGCGTCCGGGTCGTAACACAAAGATGTCTCGAACGCATGGGCCTCCACGTCATCACCGCAAACGATGGCAAAGAAGGCGTGGAGGTATTTGGGCGGGTCAAAGATGAGCTATCGTTGGCGATTGTGGATCTGACCATGCCGCATTTGAACGGTGTGGAGGTTGTGAGGTTAATTCACAAAGCAAAGCCGGACCTGCCGGTGATTTTCACCAGCGGGTACAACGAACAGGAGCTGATCGGACAGGTGGATGACGGCAACCGCCCGCAATTCATCCAAAAACCGATCAGACCCCAAATACTCATACCGATGGTAAAAAAATTACTGGCACAAAACTAATCGAGACGGGTGTCCTGCCTCCCTGCAAGCGTGCCATTTCGTTCAGCCGACAGAGCTGCGCCGATGATGCCGGCATTGTTCAGCAACTGCGCCGGTATCACTTCAGGCTGGACCTCGAGATATTTGGAGAACTTGTCGAACTTTCGACTCACACCGCCGCCCAGCACAATGGTGTCAGGCGAAAGCAGGCGGTCGATATGGTTGAGATACAGGTTGAAGCGCTGCGCCCATTTACGCCATGAAAGATCCTGATCCTTGCGCACCGCGTCCGAGGTGTAGCGCTCGGCGATAACACTCATCTTTCGCAGGAACAGATGGCCAAACTCCGTGTTCGGCACCAGCATGCCATCCACGAACAACGCTGTGCCGAGGCCGGTGCCGACAGTAATAACCAGGATCACGCCATGCCTGTCACGCCCGGCGCCAAATCGCACTTCTGCCTGACCGGCAGCATCAGCATCGTTTAGCACAACTGTCTCGCAGCCGGTTTTTTCAGCAAAATACTCATCTGCCTGAATGCCTATCCACTTTGAAGAAATGTTGGCCGCTGTCCTGACAACGCCATTCTGAATCAGAGCCGGGAAACCACAGCCGACGGGACCGGACCACTCAAACTGCACCATCTTCATCATCTTCCTGCTGACAGCTTTGGGCGTCGCCGGTTGGGGTGTGCCAAACCGCGATCTGTGCGTAAGCAGCTCGCCGGTTTCAGTCTCCACAATCGCGCCTTTGATGCCTGAGCCGCCGATATCAATGCCAAGCACTTTCATACGCAACACTGTGTCTTTTTTTATGTGGAAATCAACTCGATTTTTGTTCCGCCAAATCCAGCAAACTATGGAGCAGTACGTTGCCGCCCTTCTCAACATCGCTCCACTGGGTCCACTCATCCGGGGCGTGACTTACGCCGCCGACGCTCGGGACAAAAATCAGTCCGGCGCGCGTGATCTCTGTGAGAAACTGCGTGTCGTGGCCGGCGCCGCTTGGCATTTGTAGACACTCCAGGTCAAGCTTTTTGGCGTTGTTCGTGAAAACCTGCATGATTTCAGGATGGCATGGGTGCGGTTCCAGCCAGCTCATTTCCGTGTACTCAAACATCAGGTTGTGGCGCCGGGCAATTGCAGACAGCGCTTTGCGGCATGTATTGGCCATCTGTTCCATTATTGCCAGCTCCATGTCACGGCCGACAAGCGTGAACATGACTTCGCCGGGAACGGTGTGGGGAAAGCCTGGTTTCAACTCCGCTTTGCCAACTGTTAGCCGGCTTTTTTCAGTACCTTCTTCATCGATAATGCGCGGAATTTCGTGGGCAAAGTCAGCCAGGCCCATGAACGCATCACTGCGCATATCCATGGGCGCCGTACCGGAGTGGTCTGCTTTGCCGATGAGACGCACGATCCAGACAAACACGCCCGAAATTCCTTCGACAACGCCAATAGGTACCTTTTTGTTATCCAGAACCGGACCCTGCTCGATGTGCAGCTCCAGGAACGCGTGCAAAGATTGCGGCTCCCGATAGGCATTGAGGGCGTTAAGCGGATTCAGGTCATGTTGCAGCATGGCATCTTTGAGCTTGAGACCATCGGCATCCTCGGCGTTCTCCAGCCAGTCCGGGGTAACCTGGCCGCACATCGCTTGTGCACCGAACATGCCGCCGAACCGGCCCTCTTCATCGGAGAAAGCGATCAACTCGACCGGATGGCGAGTTTGGATTTGATTTTCCTGCAAGACCCGGACACACTCGAGCCCGGCCAACACGCCCAGTGCGCCGTCAAACATACCGCCACAAGGGACCGTGTCGATGTGCGAGCCAATTGCCACGGCCGGCGCGTCGGCGTCGCCGAGGCGACCGATAATATTTGCAGCACCATCCACGCGGGGATGCAATCCCAACTCCTGCATTTTCTTAAGCAGCCACTGGCGGCCCTCCATGTCCTCCGCAGAGAAACCCTGGCGATAGATACCACAATCTTCTTCCGAATAGCCGATCCTGGCCAAATCCAGAAGATCTTTGCGCAGTCTGTCCAGATTAATTGTGTAGTTAGGTGTGCTCAAACCCTTAGTCCTCAAGTTATTTCACCAAAGGTGAAGCATCGATGTCATTTCCCACCAGCCTGAATCTGACATGGGAGATTTCCTGCTTCACCTTCAGGCTTGCATGTTTAATTCTGATAATCGTAGCCGGATAAACGGTTCTGCTCACATGAACTTCCGGAGTGGGTGCATTGTAGTAAACCTGTTCCAGTTCCGCTGTTTCGGCCGTCAGTTTCTCGAGTTTGGTGGAGAGTTTTTGCCACTCTCTCTTTAACCGATTCAACCGGAAGTCCTTTGCCCCCATTTGAGACCGCTGTACAATATCAGTTGCTTTTTGCCTTACTTTATCCAGCTCCTCTTCCACCACAGCTTTTTCCGCCACTTTCTTAAATAGCGGTTCTCTGTAATCCGGGTTGACCCCAACTTCGATGATGGTGGGGATACCGTTGACGCTGCCGAGATACGGCGCGCTGATACGGTTCCTGGCTGTAGTCTGCCCGCCGATGATGACGCCATTCTCACGGGTGACAACCACCTCATCCTTGCAGTCGATCCGGGCATTTCTTATCTCGTTGGTTACATAAACGCTGCTTTCACACCTCACAGTCTGACTGTGAATATAGCCGGCGTGAATGTCACCGTCAACTCTTGTCACGCTCTTGCCGTCACCGGTAATACCCGCGTGTACACTCAAGGTGCCGCCACAAACAATGGTAGCGTGTTCCACAACCCCTCTGACGTCAACATTATACGGCGTTTCAATTGCGAAGCCGGGTTTGATGTCACCTCTGACTTCAACTGAGCTTTTCACATTCAAATTGCCGGTGGAAAAATCGACGGACTTACTGATTACGTACAGATCCTGTACCTGTACGGTATTGTTCCTGGAGTTATAGAAGATGACGCCATCATGGGCTGCCCGGATAACCTCCGGATCTGCCATATCCCGATATGTCCCATCCTCAGATATTATTTCAATGTCTTTACCATAAAGTGCAGCGACCTCCTCCCCAAGAACGTTCACCCCTTTGGCGCCGAGTGTGGCCGGCGTCTTTCTGACCAGGATAGCATCCTGCTCGACACTGTGTACTACGCTCACTTCCCGATAGTTGACGCGCCCGTCTTCAAATATCTTTGGTTTGAGGGATTTTTCTGTAGGAAAGGAAAACTCAATCTGTGCATCCTCTCCCGGGACCGGCGGTTGTCCTTCTGCCACCAGGATTCTCTGGTTATATCTTTGCTCCTCAACCAGCTCGCTGATCGCTTCCTGATTCACCTGAAAAATCACGCCAGCATTAGTGAGTACGCCAAGCACCTCCTCCTGCGTAATGAGCACGTCCTCTTCTTCAGGCATGTTAATAGTGACAAACGCCTGCATTTTGTCATCCGTCACTTCCAGCTTAACAAGATTGTTGGCGTCTTCCGCGGTGTTCTGCTGAATGTCCTGCTGTGTGTCCTGTTGCATATAACTATCCCATGTCATTACATTTGTCGCGAATGCTTCGTCTCTTGTTCATGTGGTTGTCACTCGCAGCTCATAGAGAATAATCCTGTTTCTTCTCAAATATTAATGATACAAACCTGTGTGTACTGATTCATGATCTTCGATGGCCTCGAGATGGCTTGTCACCCGCGTCTTGGTTTCAAGCTCATCCTCGATGACATTTTCGATGTCTGTCGCCACGCGATGCGCCTCCCGAATTGGCGTATGTTGCGGAAACAGCAAATGCAATTCTATCCACATGACGTCACCAACATTTCTATGCAGAACGTTGTGATATAATATTCCTCGGCTGTTTGTCTCCTTTTCTAAAATATCTATAAGTTTCTTATGGGTTTGTGGGTCTGCTGCATCCATGAGACCGCTGACGCTCTTGCGCATCAATCCCACACCGGAAACTAGAATATTGGTCGCCACCAGAATGGCACATATCGGGTCCCATGGCAGCCAACCCGTCGCCAGGGTCAGCCCAAGCCCAACGAGCACGCCAAGACTGGTCCAGCAATCGGTCAGGACGTGCTTGCCGTTGGCCTCCAGGACTATTGAATGTCTCTTCTTGCCAGTATACAACAGATAATAGCCCAGCCCGCCGTTGATAACAGCAGCAAGGGCGGTCAGACCCGTTCCAAGGCCAAGATTTTCCAGCTCCAGCCCCTGCAGCCATTTTGCTACGGACTCATAGATGATATAGATTGCTGCCATCGCAATCATGGCGCCTTCAAAACCGGCAGAAAAGAAGCTAATCTTGGCGTGCCCGTACAGGTGGTTTTCGTCAGCCGGTTTGTAGCTCAATCTGAGGCTGTAGGCCGCAAACGCCACAGCAATCACGTGCACCACCGATTCTGCTGCATCACTGAGGATTGCCGTTGAGCCGGTGATGGAGTAGGCGCCCATTTTCAAAACCAGCATCAGCATGCCGATCCAAAAAGATAGCCGCATTGAGAAAGTCAATGCGGCCCTGTCTTTGTCGTTTCTCATCATCGGTTTATCCCAAACAAGCGGCACAGAGATGAGTTAAAGCGAAAAATGTTCAGCCTTGTTCCTCTCGCTGTCATAGATGACAAATGTGGCCTGTCCGTTCAAGCCTGCAAACACTTCGCCGGGGTTGATGATCACAGTATCGCCATCCTGCGCAATCTCGAACTGATGATTGTGGCCGAAACACACAACATCATAGTAATCAGACCTGGCAAGAGCGCGGCCAATATTGTCATAATGATTGACAGCAAAGCGCTTGCCCCCCAGCTCAAGCTCGCAGAACTCACCGTGCAGATGCATTTGCTCATAGCCGCCGGCTTTGCGTGTGATGCGGTAAAGGTCGCCGTCATTGTTGCCAAACACGATATGGATATCGCCGCTTGTAAAACCTTTGCCCAGCTCATCAACAATGAAAGGCGAACACAAATCGCCACAACAGATCAATGCTCCGACGTTTTGCAGCCTGGTCAAAACGTTCTGCAAATTTTCTATGTTGTCATGGATATCGGAAATGATTCCTATTTTCATGGCCGTTCTCACCTCTTTTGGTAATCGGATGAGTTTGGTAGAATCTCGCATGGTTTACCACCAGGACACCAAGATTCTCACACAACACCTGGGATTAATCTCATCAACACCTGGATTAATCCCAGGTGTTGATGAGATCGAGTAGCTTTTGTAGACCGTTTCAACGGTTTCTCCCGAAATTTCGCTGTAGTAAAATATCAGTGGAAATCCACACCTGGCAGACAAAAGCCTTTTGTCCACCAAGCCTGTCAACGCAGCTCAGCAGATGCCAGCCGCGCCGCTTCAGCCAGTATCGCCGCGCCCACAAAGATACTCTCTTCTGCTGCATAGAAAGCCGGCGAATGCGCCGGGATTACTTTGCCGCCGGACTCGCGCGCGCCGATGCGCATGAAACATCCCGGCATGCGTTCCATGTAAAACGCAAAGTCTTCACCGCCCATATTGAGTGAACCAAGCGGTTTGACCGCATCTTGGCCCAAAAGCGAAATGGCGGCGCGGCGTGCCCATGCCACCGGCGTGGGCGGATTGACGATGGGCGGCGTGCCTTCATTAACGTTGATCTCAGCCCGCAGGCGATAGCTCTGCGCCTGCACTTCTGTGATATGCACCAGCTCGTGTTTGAGCAATTCGCGTGTGGTAGCATCGATGGCGCGGATGGTGCCGCTGAGCGTGGCGCTTTCCGGGATGATATTATGCGCATTGCCTGCATGCACAGAGCCGATTGTCACAACCCCGGGCTGTGCCGGGTCGATCCGGCGGGAAACAATCGATTGCAGAGCCGTGATCACGGCCGCAGCGCCAACTACCGGGTCCGCGCCTTCGTGCGGCCGGGCGCCGTGCGCACCATGTCCGTGCAACACGATCTCGAAAGTATCGGATGAGGCTGCCAAAGGCCCTTCCTGCACGACTACCTCGCCCACCTCAAACCGGCGGTCAACATGGCCGCCAAAAATCGCAGCCACGTTGTCGAGGACGCCGCTTTCCAGAATAGCGCTAGCGCCTTTTCCCACTTCCTCGGCCGGCTGCAAGATTACCAGCACATCCCCGCGCGCCGGCTCAACTTGCAGCAGATGAGCGGCCGCCACCGCCCAGGTCGCATGCACATCATGGCCGCAGGCATGCATCAGGCCGGGCGTCTGCGATGCGAAATCCAGCCCGGTCGCTTCCTGGATCGGCAAAGCATCGATATCGCCGCGGATCGCCACCACCGGTGCGCCCGGGTCACGCCCTGCAATGCGCGCCACCAGACCGGTTCCGGCCACACGATGCAGTTTTTTCGGTTTCAGTTTTTCCAGAGCCTGGTAGAGCCTCTGCGCTGTCTTGTGCTCCTGGAATGCCAGCTCCGGATGACGATGCAGCTCACGCCGCAAATTCGTGAGCTCTGCTGCCATCTCACGGGTAAAGAGCGCTGCTATTTTCGGCTTCAGTTTTAGTATGATGCCTTCCATGTTTGAACAGTATATCGAATTGATTTCTTTTTGTCAAGCGTGCCCGGCCAACCATGCGCGATTTGCCTTGCATCATAACTTTTCGAATGCTTAAGTTGAATAGTGGCGGTCTATTGTATAACCATCCTGAAACGAGCACTTTTCAAACAGGAGGTAATCCATGCAAACTTATATAGGTGCGGCGCGCTATCCGCTACTTGGGAACGCACTGAGCAGCTAAACTCTGTTTAGCGTCCGTCGTGCTCGCGGGAGGGGCTTGAAGCAAGAAGTCGAAACGGAGTTTCTCCGCTCATTGGGTTCCCAAACTGGAGTTTGGGAACGAGGTTCGTGGGGTGACCACAGTGTTCTCAAACCAGGTCACAGGTCAATCAGGTCAGGTTGGGAAACAGAGTTTAGCTGCCCAGTGCGATAAGTGAAGGTCATCTGAGGTGACCATCAGGTCGTTATTTGCTCACGCCGCACCGTCAGGTCCTCGATCCGGTCTAAATCAACCTCCACGCCCATGCCCGGCTTCTCAAGCGGGACGGTAACCATGCCGTCGCTGCTCATGTCCCACTCCGGCGTTACGATGTCACGCTGCCAGTAACGCCAGCTCGGTGAGACATCGCCGGGCAGCACGAAGTTGGGCAGAGAGGCCAGCGCAACATTATAAGCCCGCCCGACGCCGCTTTCCAGCATGCCGCCACACCAGACCGGGATGTCCTGATCCTGACAGAAATCGTGAATGAGAATGGCTTCCGTGAAACCACCGACCCGGCCGGGCTTGATGTTGACGATCCGGCCGCTGCCCAGGGCTGCCATCTCCTGAGCCTTCGCCACGCTGGTGATGGATTCATCCAGGCAGATGGGCGTTTTCAGCACTTTTTGCAGAGTCGCATGCTGCCAGACGTCATCCCAAACCAGCGGCTGTTCGATCATCATCAGGTTGAAGGCATCCAGCTTTTTAAGCAGGTCGATATCATCGAGGGTGTAGGCATTGTTAGCATCAACCATGATCGGGGCGTCGCCGCCAAATGCTTCGCGCACGGCTGCGACATACGGCACATCCAGGCCGGGTTTGATCTTGATCTTCACTTTGCGATAGCCGAGCTCCAAAGACTCACGCGTCTTCTGCACCAGAGCCTCAGGTGATGGTTGAATGCCCAGCGAAATCCCGGTCGCTATTTTGTCTCTCGTTCCACGCAGCAGGCGCGATAGAGACACGTTCCTGAGCTGGGCAGTCAACTCCCAGCCTGCCATCTCAATGGCAGCTTTTGCCATGTGATGGCCACGGATGTTGTGGTTCAGCGCCGTGTGAAGGTCCTGCGGCTGTGAGAAAGCCCGGCCCAAAACTGTGGGGCCTAGCCATTCCCGAATTGCAATCCAGGCGGTATCGATGGCCTCGGAAGAATAGTTGGGTTTGGCGCCGGCAACACACTCCGACCACGTTTCGTGGCCATCACCGTTCTTAATGTGTAACAAGAAAACACGACGGGTATCCTCTGTGCCGGATGATATCTGAAACGCCTCCTTGAGCGGCATGCGAATTTCACGCAAGGTGATGTTGTTGAGCCTGATCATTAAAGTATTATCTCAGTCATCGCTATTTATGGTTGACGTTGATTACGGATTTAAACTAAAACAAAACTTAGTTAAGTTAGTCAGCGTCGGTCCGGGTGTTAAAAGTGCCCGTCACCCTTCGACTTCGCTCAGGGTGACTCCTCTTGGCGTCGAAGAGGCCTCATGACATAAAAGCAATTTTCGCCGTCCCGGTAGAACTGCGTCACGTCGTAGCCATTGGCAGTGTAGTTCACGAAAACACGGCGGGTATTATGGCGCCAGCGTTTTGCGAGTTCGCTGTCCTGACGAAGAACGGTTTCGATATCAGCAGGTATGGCAACACGCACAACAGTGGCATTGGGCAGGTCTTTTTCAACCGGAACGGGCTGGCCGTCAGACCATTCTGTATTGACGATAGGCGCATCTCTAAACTCTTCTGGCGCTGGATTCTGAATCTCGTTGGCTACGGCTTTCTGCACCCGTTCATGTGTAAGCGGCCATTGCACCACAAAGCGGTCCAGGCTCATGCCCTGGTGCAGCTCGCTGCCATTATCCGCCGGATACATGTCCTCGACATAGCTGTAAAACACCACGCCCAGCTTGTTGAAGTTGATATGGCCATTGCGCGCCACCAAAGGATCGTAGGTCCAGTAGGCGTACTCTATGCCACGCTGCAGGAGCCAATCGCGCTGATACAACTTGAGCTGCAAGCCAACGCCTTGCCTGCGCAGCTCCCGTTTCACGGCCAGCATCTGCGACCAGTTCATGCGGTGGCCGTTCATGCAGCCCGTCTGTCCAAAGACGAAGCCAACCATCTCGCCGCTGTCATCAAAAGCGCCGGCAGCCAGCCCGCCGATTTTTTGCGCCACCTGCAAGACCGTGGGCGGCACGATTTCCGTGAAATTATGGCCCCAGGTTTCTTTTTGCAACGCGACGCAGGCGAGCCGGTCGGCGTGGGTTTGCATTTCGCGGTAGGTGAGGTTCATGTTCGTATCTGCCTGATAAATGCGATGCGTGTCACGGTTTCAAAACCACATCGCAATTTCAATCACGATTGCCCGGCTGACCCATCCCGGACTTTCAAAAGGAGATATGATATTTGAATGTCGGACTCAGGATGGCTCCGCCTAAAAACTTTCGCTGTAGTATTGACAACAGTAGTTTAGTAATTCAGGGGGAAAAAAGCAACTCTGTGATATAAGGCCGAAACGTTTGTTCGTAACCCGATCAAAGCCCCGCAAACATCACGGGATCTACAGACCCGGTAAACAGGCCAGGTTCCAGCGACCGGAACCCAAAAAAGAAGAAATCACGCAAAGCACACCAAGGCGCACGCAATTCACATTCATAAACCATTCAGGCCAGCTAGCATCTCATTCTGAATAGTTCGAGACCTCGATCAGATTTCCATCCGGGTCGCGAAAATACACGGATGCCCCGCTTTTGGTGATGGGGCCGGTGATGATACACACTTTGCATTGACGCAGATGGTCAAAACTTGCATGGGGGAAAATAGGTCTGGCAGGGTTCATATTCAACGCCTGATTTTAAGATCATAGTACAGGAACGGCCGCGATTGCCGGCGGCGCATGCTCCGCATGCATTGCGATGACACGGTCGATGATGAGCCGGAACCAGACCGTGAAGTCCTGCGGCCGCTGAGCAATTTCATCCTGCAGCTCAGTGATAGCAAGCCAGCGATAGTCCTGCACCTCATGGCGATTTGGAATAACCGGGCCGTCGTAGAACCCGAGCAAGACTTGGTCGAGCTCATGCTCGATCAGGCCCGGCCCGACCTCAGCACGGTATTCGAACCGGAATAACGGCTGCAAAGGACAGATAACGCCAACCTCCTCAAGCAAGCGACGTTGTGCCGAAGCCATCACCGTTTCATCTGGCTGCGGATGGCTGCAGCAGGCATTGGACCACAGACCGCCGGAGTGATACTTGTGCAGCGAGCGCTGCTGCAGCAGCATTTCACCCCGATTATTGAACAGAAATATCGAGAAGGCGCGGTGCAGCTTGCCGTGCTGGTGTGCTTTCAATTTGTCCTCGATACCGATTTGCTGGTCTGCGCTGTCAACCAGAATGACGTGTTCCTGCATGGGACCTCCAGTCCTTGTTATTCTGTAAAACAATTCAATTAACTTGTTTCATCCTCACAGTATTCCGGCTTTTTCGTGAGCATTACGACTTCGTGGCGAGTCTGCGTTGCTCAGGGGAAATGTTTCGCGCCAGAACGAGCTGAACCGTTGCGTAGTTGCTTCAACATCGATGCGTCGCTTAATGTTCAAAAAAATTGAACTGTTCTTGTGTGCAGCCCAGGTTTCGATCACGGACTTGAGCTCACCTGCGCTGGCAATACCAGCCAAACTGGCGCCCAGCCCCATGGCTTCGATTCGTTGCAGGTTCCATATCTGCTCAAAAATGCTGCTCATGCAAAGCACCGGCACACCATGTGCCAGGGACTGATAAATGGCGCCATTGCCGCCATGGCAGATTACGAGATCGACATCGTCCAATAGCGCGCTGCAATTGACAAACGGTCTTTTTGCAACATGGGGGCCGTGCAGTTCATTTCCGCCGCCGGCCACGATGATGCGATAACTGTGAAACTCCGGTTGATTCAGCAAGACCAGTTTTCTTGAGTCGCCGCTGCTGCCTAGGTTAACGAGGATACGCCGGGTACCCGACTGCAAGAATGCTTTTAGCTCGCACTCCTCTTGCGTACCAGCATAATAAAGGGGGCCGACGTGGCGATAGTTTGCCGGCAACGGCTGTTGTGGAAAGATGGTCTCATCATCGCAGATGAGATTGTGGTCTCCTTCCAATTCATCCTGGTATGAGTTCTGCTCCGGAAGTCCATAGCGACGGCGTACGTGATTGAACGCTTTCTGAATTTCTTTGAAAGCCTGGCGTTCGCCAACTTGCAGCAGGAAACGGAATACTCGGGAGCTAACCTTGTCCCGAAACCGGGCCGCCGGATGATTTTCCGGGATGTCCCGCACCTCAACGTAATGTTTGGTCATGTAGCCATTCATGAGCGCGACATAGGGCGTCCGGGTCAGGGCGGCAGCCATTTTCAATGTTGGCGCCGTGTCACCCAGAACCGCGACTGGCCGGAGGGCGCGGATGGCGCGGATCTGGCTCAGCAGCACGCGGGCTATATCGCTCTCGTTGAGCCAGGAAAAATCAAATTGGCGCGCACGCGCCATCACAAAGTCCGCATCGAAGCTTTTGCAGTCAAATGTGGCAAAGCCAGCTTCTCGCACCCTGTCACCGTAGCGCCGCGATTGTGCAAATCGGACGTCAAAATCGTCGCGGATGCCTTGGGCTAACTGCAAGCAGCGCAGGTAGTGCGACATCAGGTCAAACGGAAACACCAGTACGACTGGCTTTGGGGTAGCGTGTTCCATGTCGTTTCTT
>CAZVSL010000002.1:14214-20491 GCA_964629935.1 uncultured Calditrichaceae bacterium
GCTCTCTGTAAAATTGTCTCAAAAATTGTGATATTGATGAGCAACAAAAGCATGCAGTACACAAAATCTTCGATGGGAATCGTCAGAACACGCAGGTTTAGATTCTCTGCATCATTATAAAAGACCACCGGTTCGCTCACAAACATACCGGTCAATATGCCGTTGACCAGCAGGAACGGCAAAAGGATCACAAAATAAGCCAGGAAGAATTGACCCAGGTATGGCGACTTAGTGAGCGAGAGATGCAGGATCAGCACGAATCCTGTCGCGATGCAGGTCACGCCAGTGTACAGCAAGTCAAGGTTCAGAATGCCAACGCCGGTGAATATCAGCGCCAGCATCCATCCGAGCTTGCGCGCCGCCTCAGTCAGGTAAACCGGAGCCAGCAACCGCTTCAAACAGTGGTACGTGAATACGCAGGCGTAGGGGATACAGAGGAAAAACAACCATTCCTCCACCGGCAAGGACGCGAGCTCCAGCCCGATCAAGTGGCTCGGATTGAATCCCCAGACGCCCATGCGCGTGTAGAGCACATCCCAGACAATGAAGATGGCGGCCGTGAGCAATGTTGCGGGCCAGAAGGCGTACCACACCCGCTGAAATTGCAGGCGCGGGTGAAAAGTGAACACCAGCGGAATCGAGATCGAAGCTATGTTTAGCCAGAGATAGGTCATCAGGCTTTGTTGCGTGCTTCACGAATATACTTCGGCGGCGCCCAGAGCATGCCAAAGCACTCACCGTTCTCCGCACCGAGATGCTTATGATGCATGCGGTGCGCCTTGCGCAGGGCAACCAGGTAGGCGTTGTTCGTCCGTTGCCCAAGGCGCACGCGCTGGTGAATGAAGACATCGTGCACAAACAGGTAGGCAAAGCCGTAAAAAGAAATCCCTGCGCCCATCCATAGGCGCGGATCCATGCCGCCATGCTGCACGCCCACATAGATCAGCGCTATGCCGGGAATGGCAAACAGCAAGAAGAAAAGATCATTGCGCTGGAAAAAGCCGGGGTTTTCGCCGGTATGGTGGTCACGGTGAAGCGACCAGAGCCAACCGTGCATAATATACTTGTGCGTGAACCAGGCAACCCACTCCATCAGGGCGAAGGTTGCCAGAAATAGCAACAGGTTAAAAGCCAGGTTCATTTGCTTTCACTCTCCTTTGAAACTGAAGATAGCTGGACAGATTTCAATTGTGCTCTTTCGTCCGAGGTGCAGTCTTCGCTGAGAAGCATAAATTCGAGAATGCGGTCGCGCAGGTCCGCGTCAATATTAGAAGCGTCATTTTGCACGACTGCGGTCAAGAGCTGCGCCTTGTCCTGCTCCAGGTTCATCCTGTAGTTCAGGAAGACCGGCGCATTGAGCTGTACCGTGTAACGCAGGAAGCGCAGCTCGACGTTTTCCGGCGCGCGCGCAATGGCGCGTTCCAATAGCTCGCGGCCACGTACGAAGTGATGGAATTTGAGATGCGGCCAGAGCGAGTCCCGCGCCCGCAGCAGGCTCGCCATGCCTTTGTAGCCAAGGGTCAGCGGCGAAATTGGTTCATCCACTAACTCAAGCTCGTCAAAAAATGCCTGCGCCGCCTCCTGATCGTCTGCGGCCGCATAGAAACGCTGTCTCAGCTCGAGCGCATTATCGCCACGGGATTGTGCGTGAGATGATGTTACGGAGCTTGCACTTATCAGCAGCGCGGTAATGGTGAACCAGAATGATAAACGAATCAAGTTTGCAATATGGATTTTGGACATTGGTAACTTGTCCCTGAGTCTGCCAGGACGGTTTGTTATTTTGTGCATGTCATCGACATGAAACGAGTCACGTTCATTGATTGTCGTTTAAAGAGCCGCAAACGTGTAGCGCAAGTAAGAGCTGACCAGTAGCGCAAGCTTCTCGTGTGCCGGCACCCGCAACCTTTGCTGCAACAATTCCTCGCCCGGCGTGCGTTCGATTTTTCTCAGGAGCGCCTGATAATAGACGTACGCAACGTACACACCAAAGCGTGCGCCTTTTGGCAGTCTGCGAATGCCTTCCAGTGCGACCTTGAAATCGGCTTTGATCTCCTGTTCCAGCCGATGCTTTTGCTCGCGACCAAAATGTTCAAGCTCGATATTCGGGAAGTAGCGGCGACCGAGGTCAAAGTAGTCGCTGCGCAGGTCCCTCAGGAAATTCACCTTTTGGAACGCTGCGCCGAGTTTCATGGCCGGGCGCTTCAGTGAGGCGTAAAGCGTGTTGTCGCCGTTGCAGAATACGCGCAGACACATAAGGCCCACCACTTCTGCCGAGCCCAGGATGTAATCGTCAAACGAGCTGCGATCGTGCACGCTCTTTTTCAGGTCCATGGCCATGCTGTTGAGGAAGGTCTCGATGAGCTCATTTTCGATATTGTAGCGTCGTACCGCACGCTGAAAGCTGTTCAGAATCGGATTGAGGCTGATGCCGGCGCGAATGGCCTCGAAAGTCTGCTGCCTGAAGTCCGATAGCAGCTCTGCGCGCTCATACTCGTGAAAGGAGTCCACTATTTCGTCAGCAGCCCGAACAAAGCCATAGATGGCATAGATCGGTGCATGGAGCTTGCGATCGAGAAAGTAGATGCCAAGCGAAAAGCTGGTGCTGTAGCTGCGCGTCATCTGCTTACTGCACCTGGTCGATATGGTGTCAAATATCTCTTTCATGATCCGTTTCCTAATCGGAATAATTCAGGCTAAATACTTTAGCACCTGATCCGCGGCGACCTGGCCGGAGATCAAACTTGGCGGCACGCCCGGACCCGGTACTGTGAGCTGACCTGCAAAGAAAAGATTGCGGAGCTTACGGCTGCGCAGCGCTGGCTTGAAGATCGCGGTTTGCCGCAGCGTGTTCGCCAGACCGTAGGCGTTGCCCTTGAAAGCGTTGTAATCGTACTTGAAATCGCGCATGGAATAAGCCCGTTTGCTGACGATGTGCGGGCGGATGGCCTGACCGGTGCGCGCCTCCAGCCGGGACAGCACAGCATCAAAGGTCTGCTCTATGAGCTGGTCGTTTTCGCATAAGCCAGCCGCCAACGGAATCAGAATAAAAATATTCTCACAACCAGGCGGTGCAACCGAGCTATCGGTCTGAGATGGGCAGCAAACGTAGAAAAGCGGATTCTCCGGCCAGCCCGGCGTTTCGTAAATTTCACGAATATGCTTCTCAAAGTCGGCGTCAAAGAAAAGATTATGATGCTGCAAGTTGTCGAGCTTCTTGTTGACGCCAAGGTAGAAAATCAGACTTGATGGCGCCATCACCCGTGTTTGCCAGTAGGCAGCGTCATAGCTGCGGTCCGCGGGCGGCAGCAAGTTTTGCTCGACGTGATGATAATCCGCGGCGGCAACCACAACGTCGGCAGCGTAGAAATCGCCATTCACCTGCACGCCTTGTACCTTGCCCGCGCCGGTGACAATCCGCTCCACGGCCACGCCGGTTTCGAGCTGAACGCCGGCAGAGTTCGCTATCGTGACCATCGCCTTGACGATCTCGTGCATGCCGCCCATGGGATACCAGGTTCCCAGGCAGAGCCCGGCGTAATTCATGAGGCTGTACAAGGCCGGGGTGTTTTCCGGCATCCCGCCAAGGAAAAGCACGGGAAATTCCATCAGCTTTATCAATCTTGCATCTTTGAAATAGCCGCGCACGTAACGGTGAAACGACTGGAACAGATGCATGCGGAACAAACTCTTGAGCAGGCGCAAGTCGGCGAATTCGAGTAGTGAGTTGCCGGGCTTATAAACCAGATCGCGCATCCCGACTTCATATTTGTAGGCAGCCTCTTCCAGAAATCGCCTCAACTTGACGGCGCCGCCAGCCTCGATGTTTTCGAAGACATCGAACAGGTGCTGGCTGTCGCCGGGTACAAGCAACGTGTCATGTTGCTCGAAAAAAATAGCGAAGGCAGGGTCGAGGCGTCTGAGGTCGTAAAAATCAGATGCGGTCTTGCCAAAATGCTGGTAGTAAGTCTCGAAGATATCCGGCATCCAGTACCAGCTCGGCCCCATATCGAAAGCGAATCCATCTGTGGCAAAACTGCGTGCCCGCCCGCCTTCGCTGTCATTCTTTTCCAGCAGGGTGACTTGAAGCCCGCGACGGGCCAGCATCGAGGCTGCTGCCAGGCCCGCAAAGCCGGCGCCGATAACAACCACTCTGGCGGTTTCTGCGCTGTTTTTCACCGTTCGCAATTGAATTGATCCAACATCCACAAAGTTATACAAAACTTTGACAACTATAGAGACGGGCGCAGGCGGACGTCAAGAGGGCCGGAAAAATTTTTTTGAGCCGCCGGTCCAGCCAGTGCAGAATTTCGGGCATGGGGCTGATGGAATTGCTCAAATCGAGGACCGCGGCGAATTTGAAGCAGCCGTGGCGGCAGGTGAGCAAACGTGTGGCACGCTGCGTATCCCGGCGCGCCACAACTTCCACCCTGTTTTTGTCTATGACGGCTTGTCGGTGCGGTCTGATTACAGGCTTTCGCGCCTGGCCTGCTATCTCATCCTGGTCAATGTCGACCGGTATAATCCGGCAATCATACGCGCGCAACTTGTCTTGTTTGGCGACTATTGATGCCCGACAAGGCAGGCAGCGCAAACCCGTTGACGCACAAGAATAGACCTCAGAACCCGGCCTCATTCACGACTCCCAAGTGTACGCATACGAACAAGACCTGTGTTGTGAGCGGATAGCTATAGCGAAATATTTAGATTGGCTCGTTCACAAACACCTCGATTTTGAATAACGCATGCCACAAAATCACGCAGATCGGTTCGGAAAACCGAATTGGCACAATAGTTGGAAATACTGTGGGCAGTGTAATTCCAGGAGGCACGATATGTTCAAGAACTATTTCACGGTTGCAATAAGAAACCTGAAGAAGCACAAAGCTTATTCGCTGATCAATTTGCTCGGGCTGGCGATCGGACTCGCTTGCTGCATCTTGATCGCGCTCTATATTATGGATGAGCTTAACTATGACCGGTTTCATAGCAAGTGGCAGCGCATCTATCGTGTGGTCGAGACGCAGTCATCGCCGGACCAGGGCGAACGCAAATTTGCCGTCACGGTCGCCCCGCTCGCTCCCACACTTGTCGACGAATTTCCGGAGGTAGAAAATGCTGCCCGTCTCGTGCGTTTCGGCCGCATGACAGTCCACAAGGGACCGAATCGATTTTACGAAGAATTCCTCAGCGTCGACCCGGGCTTTTTCGAGATCTTCGACTTCACTGTTGTCCAGGGAAGCCTCGATGGCATGGATGAACCTTATGCTTGTGTTCTGACCAGAACCATGGCGCACAAATACTTCGGCGATGAAAATCCGGTGGGTCAGCCCTTGCCGAACGACCGCGGCGAAGACTTCCATGTTATAGCCGTGCTCGATGACATTCCGCACAACTCGCACCTGCAATTTGATATGCTGATTTCGCTCACAACGTTAACCTCCAATCCCCGCTTCCAGCCCTTCTTTGAACGCTGGGATGTCGAGGGTTTTCAGACCTATGTCTTGCTCGATGAGCAAAACAGCGCAGCCCGGGTGGAAGCAAAACTGCCGGCGTTGCTGCAACAACACCAGCCTGCCGATATGGAGGTCAAAAAGACGCTAACCTTGCAGCCTCTGGCCGACGTGCATTTCTATTCCGAGAATATCGAAGCCGGGCGCAATGCCAACAAGGGCGATATCGCTTATGTCTACATCTTTGGCGGCATTGCGCTTTTCATCGTGCTTATCGCCTGTATCAACTACATGAATCTCGCCACGGCGCGGTCCATCAATCGCGCCAATGAAGTGGGATTGCGCAAAGTGGTTGGCGCCCAGCAAAAACAACTTATCAACCAATTTCTAAGTGAATCCATGGTAATGACCGTCATCGCGCTGTTGCTGGCTTATGTGGTGGTGCAGAATGTCCTGCCTTATTTCAACGCCTTCACAGAAAAGGAGCTGGCGCTCGGGTTCTCCAATTCGGGCTTGCTCCTGGGGCTGGTGGTGCTTGCCCTAATAGTCGGTCTGTTATCGGGTAGCTATCCGGCGTTTTATCTTTCGGGCATAAGGGTCATCAACGTACTGAAAGGCAAGCTCAAAGCGAGGTCGGGCGCCTCAGCGCTGCGCCGCGGTCTGGTTGTCACGCAGTTTGTGCTTTCTATCACCATGATCGTTGCAACGCTGGTGGCGTTCAAGCAGATGAATTATGTCAAGAACAAACGCCTGGGATTCAACGAGAACCATCTGGTAGTCATCGATATTAACAGCGGCGAAGCGCGCCGAAATTTTCAAGCTAT
>CAZVSL010000002.1:20501-30899 GCA_964629935.1 uncultured Calditrichaceae bacterium
CCGTCAGGACTTTTTGCAGGGTCCCGGAGTCGAAGGCGTGTCGGTGAGCTCGCGTGTCCCGGGCGAATGGAAGAACATCGTTGAGATCGAGGCTATTCCGGAAGGCGCCAATGAAGCTGCAGCACGAACCATGAATTTCTTCGGGGTCGACGAGAACTTTCTGAATACATTTGATGTCACGTTACTGGCAGGCCGCAATTTTCATACAACCATGAGCACGGATACCAACGCCGTCCTATTGAACGAAGCTGCAGTAGAGGCGTTTGGCTGGGAGCAGCCCATCGGCAGGACTTTCCGGGTACCGGATGAAGAGTTTGATGCACACGTTATCGGCGTGGTCAGGGATTTTCACTTCCGCTCGTTGCATGAAAAAATTGGCCCGCTTGCCCTCGGTCACAGCCATAACCCGATCCACCGCATTGACTACTTTACCGCGCGCATCAGCGGTGAAAACATCGCGGCAACACTCGACCATTTGCGCAGCGTACACGAGCGCTACGACGCCATCACGCCGTTCGAATATCACTTTCTCGACCAGCAAATCGAGAACTTCTACCGCGCTGACCGGCGTGTGAGTATCCTGTTCGCTATAGCCGGCGGACTGGCGATCTTCATTGCCTGTCTCGGCCTGTTCGGCCTGGCCGCCTTTACAGCAGAACAGCGAACCAAAGAAATCGGTGTGCGCAAGGTCCTGGGCGCCTCGATCCCACAGCTCATCGTGCTGCTTTCTACGGAATTCACCAAACTCGTGGCTCTTGCACTCTTGCTGGCGGCGCCAATCGCATTTTATGCCATGAATCAATGGTTGGCTGAATTCGCCTATCATACCCAGATCGGGTTGGCCACTTTTCTGCTCGCAGGTCTTATTGCGCTCACTATCGCCTGGCTGACTGTCAGTTACCAGGCGATTAAAGCAGCCCTGGCAAATCCTGTAGATTCACTCAGATATGAGTGACCATTCGCGTCCGTTCGCGGTTTTGACTTTTGGCTTCGGCGTGTGTGGATTAAATGAGCGAAATAGGTTGAGGGAGTGAAGAGCGCTTGCTGCCTATTTCATTCTGAGAACTCAGGAACCCACCGATAATCCCCAATATCGATTTGAGCCGTTTTGTGACAGGATCGACATCGACGCCTAAATTCTCAAGCGCCGTCGCTCCCAGCAAGTAGTACAGCGAAGCCTTAGGAGCAAAAATGACGAGACATGTCATTGTCTCATCCAGCTCAGGAAGTGTAAATAAGGCCTCACCTAACAGTCGCTTGTCCCTGCGTCCGTCAGCGAGTATCAGATCCCGAGTCTTTAGCGGTTCAATACCAATGGTGTTGAGTCTGTCTTCAGGAACAAAACTATACAAAGCGCCAGTATCGACCCAGAACTTCTCCTCAAATTTCTGATCTAGATCTTTAAGATTGGTTACGATAACAACTTAGACAATAATCCTGAACAAGGATGAGAATATTCGGTGACTTAAGCAAGGCATAGACTATATAGAATCACGCACCGTTCAGAAATAGTCCAACAGAATAATAACTCATCCGCTTCCCCCAGAGCTGCATGTGTGGGTTCGAAGGTGCCCATGCGGCTTTGCCGCGCTGGGAATAAGCCGGGATAAAATCACTCCGCTCACGCGTATTGCCACAACGCACACACCGCACCGGCCGGGTCCTGAATCACGCAGTAGCGCCCCTGATCTCCCATATCCTTTGGGCCGGCGAGCACTTTGCCGCCGTGCTGCTTGCACGCTGCAATGCTGGCGTCCAGATCGGCCACGACAAAGTAATTCAGCCATTGCGATGGCAGTTCAGCATTCATACCGCGCTTGTGACAGACGCCGGCCTGAGGTGTGTCGCCGCCCGGCAGCATCATGTTGAAATCATCATACTCGCCCATGCTCACCGGCGCCGATTTCCAGCCGATGACGTCCATGTAAAAGTCACGGACAGCTTTCGCGTCGGGCACAGTCAGATCCGTCCATGCGATGGTTCCGATATCCTGTTTCTTTGGTTCGCTCATATTTTCTCCTTTGACTTTGTTAGCAAACATGAATGACTTACCACCAAGACCCAAAGACGCACCAAGATTCACAACGTCTTGGTAATATCCGGTTCCGGCCTGATGTGTATCAAATGCACCCTACAAATGATCTGGGTCCATTGCTCTCTTATTTATCTATATCTTTGTGAGTCTTTGAGTTCTTAGTGCCTTTGTGGTTGAGGCATAGCGCACCCTTTCACTTATCAATCTCAAAATGGATTTCAAACACGTTTGAGTCCGGAGAAAGTAAACACAAAATTCCGACAAATGCATCGCCCGAAAGGACCATTTTTCAGGAATCATCGTTGTAATCAGAAGCCCGCGGGAAAAATATAGTCTGCTCTGCAAACCAAATCCAACCGAACTTTGTCTTATTCAATGTTATCATGGACCAATACTATCGAAAAAATCGCATTGAACTCAAAATCAGAGGTCGTAATGAATTGTCTAAATCGCTTTATCTGTCACGCCACGCTGTTGTTGCTCACGATGATGCTGACATCCTTACTCAGCGCCGAAGAGATCAAAAAGACATTCGAGGGCGTCAAAGAGGTTCGTATCAAAACCGTGAGCGGAGACTGTTTCATCCAAAAAGGCGACAGCAAGACCGTCGAAGTGGTGGTCAGCCACACATACTCTGCACGAGAATTTGAAGCAGAATTCGACCAGAGCGGCAGCCAACTTTTGTTGCAGGAGCATTTCCTGGGCCGACATAGCAGTGGCCGCTCCGTTTGGAGGGTGACGGCGCCCGAGGATACGGACATCGAATTTTCCACATCATCTGGCAGCCTGGAGATCGTCGGCCTGAAAAGCGATATCGAAGCAAAAATGGCTTCGGGGAATGCCACTCTGAAGAACCTTGAAGGCAACATCTCGGTCGGGACCGCCAGCGGCGGCATTGATGCGCAAAACGTGCACGGCAAGCTCAAATTCGGTTCAGCCTCAGGCGACATCCAGGTGCGACAGGCGTCAGGTGAGTTAGAATTTGGCACGGCCAGTGGCTCCATCTCAACCGATGAAATCGAAGGCACGCTCAAGTTTGGCGCCGCCTCGGGCAACATCGACATCGAGAAAGCTACCGGTGCGTTTGACATCGGGGCTGCCAGCGGCAACGTGACGGTTGACGTGGTCACACTTACCGGGCCAGGCAAGTTCAATGCAGCCTCCGGCGATGTAGAGGTTACCCTGGCAAAAAGTCCGGAACACGATCTCGAGATCAGCGCTGCTTCCGGCGATGCTATCCTGAACTTCAGCGGAAATCCCGTGCGGGGCTACATCGAGATGACAGCACAGGTTCAACGTGGCGATATCCACGCGCCTTTCAAGTTTGATCACGAAGAAACCTATTACGAAGGCAACAGAGAGTACATAACCAAATCTGTGCAAAAAGGCAGCCGTCCGAAAATCAAGCTCAGTACGGGTTCGGGCAAAGCGGTGTTGAGGAACTGATAATCATCAGAGCCGCGTCAAAAATGCATCCATGTGACGATTAAACACTTCGGGTCTGTCCATGTGCGGCCAGTGACCGGTGCTACGCATTACCGTGTGAGGCAAATTTGGCAGAACATTGTGGAGTGCTGTCGAATCGTTTGCGGCAAGTTCACTAACAACGCTGAACATCGGGCCGTCGTATTGGTTCAGCGCCGAAACAACGTCAAAGCTCAGCATGCTTTGAAACGCTCCCAGCACCGCCTGTTTATGTGTCTTTTCCAGCGCCGAGAGCACCTCAGTCCGGACATCCTCGCTTGAGCTTGGCATGATTTGGCGATAGTAGTCCTGAATCACCTGAGCGTACTGATCCGACTCCAACGCCGTGAGAAATGGCTCGATTTCAGATTTGGGGACTTTTCTGACATCGCCGGCGGGATCGACGAACAAAATTCCCGCAAGCTGCTCCGGATGTGCACCGGCATACGCGGCGCACACACTGCCGCCAAAACTATGGCCGACGAGCACAAAGCGTTCCAGCTTGAAATAGTCGACCACCGCCGCCAGGTCGGCGACCATAGCCGCATGATCGTATTTCAGGGTTGCGCCGTCAACGGATTTACCGTGGCCGCGCATGTCAAAGGCCACCACCTGGCGGTTCTCAGCCAGATGGTAGATTTGGTCCAGCCATTGCTGCCACTCTCCGCCCAGGGAATGCACAAACACCACAGGCACGCCGCCCGAACCCGCTGCATAGGCACAGAGATCGCCAGCGGGGCCCTTTATCCAGACCACGGCTTTGTCGTTTGGGGGTATGGAAGAGGCGTCATGGTCAGCCTGGTCAGCACCCTTACCGCAGGCCATAGACAACGCGCTGCCAAGCAACGCCAGGCCAAACAACAGCGAGTTTACTTTTTTCACCTTTCTCTCCTCCTACAAAAAGTTACCCGGGCTTTGGAGCGACTGCATGATCAATTGGGTTGCAGCCGCAGTTTTTGCGGGCTGGTTTTCGGTACGCGCCCGAGCACGCCGCGCGCCTCCAAATCCAGCCTGACGGTCACCACGTACCACGGAATGCTGCCGTCGAAGCTGTCCGACAGACGCTCACGTGCTTCGCTGGCAAGCTCACTGAAGGTTGCTTCGCCGCATTCTTGCAGGATGCCCCTGATGGTTCCGGCGATGATATCATATTTCTGTTTGTCGATGTTGACGCCTTGCTTGCTCCGTGGGATAATAACACTTCAGACGTTTTGATGCAAGGCACGATTTTTTTTCTAACGGGATGAAACGCCCAGCGCGGACCGTTGCTCGTGGGGGGATTTGTCGCCCACGTGCCTCACCCACCAGGTAATCCCCCACGTATTATTGAAATAGGGAATTGTATTCCCTAAAACAAGTCAAATCATCTGCAACAACTCAACTTGAAGAATCGAGTGGTCGTCATCGGCATAGTTGCGCGCGCTGCTGAAAAGCCAATCTTCCGGCTTCTCAACAAAGCCTTTCATGATAACATAGCCAAAGACTGTCAATCCCTTCTTATCTTGACAATGACGAAGGCTTGCCGTGATGCTCTCGAAATACTTCCGTTCGCGAAAAACGGGTAGCCATTCAACGATAGTGTGTGTGGTGAAATAAATCCCGTTGTCGGCGACGATTCTGTACCTGCCCATGACGCTTCTATTCGCAAAGTTATTGTTCGTCTGTCATTAGCGGCTGCTTTGGGGGACACAGTCCCTGATCCATTGGCGCGTCGGGGATTACCTGGCGGGAGAGGCACGTGGGTGACAAATCCCCGAAGAGCAGGGGACCCGTTCCGACGCTGTAGGTCGGGATTGTGGGGAAGGCGGGGGAAAACCCCACCCTTACCCGATTATGTTCTTTAAAGCTCTGACCTTGAATCTAATTCTCTACTTTGGGCAAAAACAGAAGTCGATTTTTCATGCTTTTTGGAGAATACTTTTGCAGCACGTTCAATATTCGTCGCAGCGATTCGCCTGGAGGGAGCTGTTTTGATACGATAATTCCCCAATGTTGCTGCCCTTGTTGAACACACTCGTTGTGAAGCAAAACGAAATCCTTTACGTTGAACGTCATCAGGCAGCGCTTTTGCCGGACAGCATATTCCAACTGTTCGCTGTCAGACCTTCCTTTTCTGTTTGATTCTTGCGCGTGCTCAACATCAAACCCTCGTTTTCGAAGAATGGTGCCTAAAGCAACATGTACATCTTCATCGAGGAAGAGTTTGGTTTTGTCCACGCATCAAACCCCTTCTTTGGGATGTTTGGCAACTTTCTGTTCCCAATTCTTTTCATCTGAACTGTCACGCAAATCGGCATCGATTTCGTTTTGATGGTCGAAATAATAAGCCAGGGCTGAGTGGACCTGTGCCGCGGAGAGATGGGAAAGCGTTGCGAGAATCTCGTCCACATTCATTCCCATTTGGTAGTATCCTGCAATGGTGCGCACGGTAATTCTTGTACCTTCGATGAGTGGGGCACCATTTGCGATACTTGGATTTGATGTGATGTGTGGGTAGTCAAACTTTTTTGCTGGGAGACCCATAGTCGTTTTCACCTGGTTTATTTTACAAATGCTCTCAAGAAATATAGAAAGACAAGTTTTAATTTTCAACTCAATTCCCTGGGCGACGCTTAAATATCTTTTCTGAAATATAAAGGCTATTTATCGCAATTTTGCTAAACAGTCTCCCGAACCTTTTAGAACATAACTAACCCTTAAACCCCGCAGTAAGGGTGAAGGGGGTGTGATTCTTACCGGAGATGGGGGTGACGGAAGGAGGCCGTAGGCCGACTGGAGTTACCTCCATCTCCGGCTTGCGCGTTCGAAATTGTGGCAATAAATTATTGAAGCATAGGAAAACCAATTGTAAATTGTTTTGCCCAAACATTTTACTTTGGAGGCATCCCTATGCTTCACCACTATATTGAGCAATTTCTGCATTACTGTCAAGTCTCAAATTTCCCACAGAAGTCCATCGAAGCCCTTACCGCACACCTTCTTTTCGAATCTGCTCAAAAGCCAGCGCGGTTTCGTCCGTGTTGAAACGAATGTTAGGCAATCATTCAGTTTTCATGATTGTGCAATCTGTTAAGTAGGGATTATCAAATGTCACAACATCCCCAACATTTTTGCCTGGAATAAGAAACAATCTAGCCGATAAAGGCTTGTTTGAAAGCTTTACTGATAAAGCTGCAACGTCTTTAATTATCCCAGCCAGTTTATTACTTGGTGTGTCTCCTGGAAGTGGGATGACATCTAGTCCCGTTCCGCATACGCTTGAATAAAGTAACAGTTCTTGAATAGTGTAACGACCCTCGGTGGCACGTTTGGCCAAAACTTTGTCTTCAATGACTGGCAACATCAAGCCAGAATAGCCACATTTCTTGATATTCAGGTTCTTCAAAACATCTGTTATCGCTGCACAAGCCAAAAGCGTGGATGCATCGCCAAACGGGACTTTTGTAAGGGCTTCAATTGCATCCCCGATGCTGGCGTCTAACCCAGGAGCCGGTGAGACATCAATTCCTGAATATTCACGACCTTCCTTCTTGAAAATTTCAATCGCTATTTCTTCAATCTCTCCAAGTTTGGATTCCAGAAGCTTTTTTAACTTTAGCTTTGCGCTCTCCACACTTTCTGAGTTTTTAAATGCTTCTTTCAATAATCCGGGAGATTCGAGACCGATTGCGAAATTTTCAACACCCATGTGGTAAGCTGCCGGGAAGAAAGGAATGTTAGGTGGACAACTGGCAGATGCGGTGAAACGAAAATTACCTTCTCCTCCTTTAGTTGCTTTTGAAATCGCAACCATCGCTTCTGCTGCTGTGAGCGTTGTCTGATTGTGAATGCCTTGGCTTTTTGAAGCCACTGATACACTGAAACTGATATTATTTGTTTCGCGAATAAGATTAACCGCCCAAGATGAAAATTCGGGATCGTACCTGTCTTCCGTGATGACCGGTCCAATTGAAAGCACCACATTTTTTGAGGTAATAAGCAGATCTATCGTTTTCAGCGCTGGAATCGATCCATTTAGCCAACTATCCTTTAAATATTCATTTAGAGGTTGTGTTGCTATGCGCAAAGTCTGCACCTCATATCCTGCTGTTTCGAATTCCCTTTTTGCCCGTTCAAGAAAAGCCATCGCAGATTCAATTGTTCCTAAATCAGAAACGCTCTTCAAATTTACTCCAGCGGTGATTGTACGGATTCTGAATAGTGGTTTGTCATTATTTCCCGCCTGTCCTCGCACGTCCATCATTAGAGCTAGAAGAAATACTACCAGTAGCCATAGGCTTTTTTTCATCATCTCCCTCTGTAATTAAATTCGTAAAGCTTTTAATACAAATCAACTTGATAAATGTTCTCTTCAGTGCATAACAAGATGCTCTGCCGCCGAGGACGAATGAGCACCTAACTGTTAATAACAAAAGGACGTCAAAAATGCACAACAGCAACCCAAGAAAAAGGAGCCCTCGGTCGGCAGCAGCAAATGTTAGATACAAACATGTCCTGATTACTGCTCATCGAGACTGAGGATTGCTTCACAAAAATCTTTACCATGATCTTTACACCACTGGGTCTCTAATTTGTAAGCAGTATTGAAATCGAATTTACTATCGAATGAAAGGTCGACTGCACTCCATAGGTCCACTTTGTATCCATCAGGGCATCCACATGACTGTATTGCAAGTTCATGGGAGATGTTACCAAAGAATCTGTCGGACACGAGGAGCTCATCATCCTTTGACATAGATGCCAACTTTGCGGCCATGTTAATTGGCCTGCCTGCCCAGACTTCATTTTGTCGGTCCGTACGTCCCCTATATCTCTTGAACCCAATTTTTCGCACCAATACGGTTTTCTGATCAATTCCTATGTGAGAGCCTACTTCAGTTTCTAGCTCTTTTCTAATTTTGCTCTTGAATACCTCTTTCACAAATGTTTTGAAAGTAACTGCTGCTGACAATGCTCTATAGGATTGGTTCTTGTCAAATAATGCAAAGGCGCCATCACCTCTTACATCAATGTAAGGAGCCTCAAATTTACTGAATAGTTTCACTGCTGTGCCAGTAAATAACTGATAAGCTCCAGCAGTAGTTTTAGGGTGGCTGATGGCGCTAAATTTGGTGGAACCCAACATATCAACGTAAACGCAGATTACGTCCTCAATCTTGAGCCAATGGTTAGGATTCTCTATCGGAATTGCTGTGGTATCAGGAATTGTATTCACATTTTGTATGGACTGGCCTTGATCAAAGATTTCAGCTTGCTCATTGATCACCTCTAAAAAACGTTCTGGAAGCTGATTTTGAGTGATCATTACTTACCTCTTATTAATCTCTATCTCGATGCAAAAAAAGTATTAAGGCGACTAACGGCGTCACAATTGCTGCTATTGTAATCCAAATGGCAGTTGTGAAGTGTTCAAATTTTGTAGTAGTTATTCGAGAATTTATCACTATTTGTGCTGCGTAATCTTTTTCCAAGGCTGTGATTTCCTCTGTGTTCTTGCTGCATCTCCTGTAAAACTCAGAAAGAAATTCTTGCGGATCATACTTTGCAATATGGCCATAAAAAACTAAATTGTCGATGGTCAACTTTTTTCCCTCTGGTAGCAGCCACGGTATCTTTACCTGCGGCACAAATGAAAGTAGGCAAATAAGAATGGCCAAACCAAGCAAAGATATAACGAAAATAGTATACCACTTCACAAATACATTGCTATCCATATCAACAACGACTAACCGCAGGAGCGTAAACGCGACAGCACTATCAGCGGCGAGCAATAGCGCATTTTTACGTTCTGCGAATCTCAACCACTCGTTGATATTTGTGAATATATCTTTTAGCTCGTCCAACAGAAGTTAATGTTCATTTAAACTGATTCGCATGATTGAATAGATTCAATTTAAAATCTAACACCTTACTATTAGCTTGACTTGCCCACCATTTTTGTTTCCAATATTAGAAAGAAATGTCCAATAATAGAAAACATGTCTATTATTAGAAACATCTGTCCCCACATCCAGAACACGATGGGTCAATCCGAGCTGCTTCACTTCAGCAAATGCCACTTGCCAGGCTTGCTTGCTCTGGCTCCATCTGGCGCCAGCAGAAATATTCGGAATCGGAATGTTCGTATAAAAGCTATGGGCTGCAAAAAAGCTACCCATCTGTCCGCAGAAAAGCAAGCAAATTGTTGCGAACTGAGACCCCTTCTGAGCTTATCAATGGATGTCAAGACTTTACTGCTCCGGGGGTAGAGGCGCCCTCCGCAAGAGCACATAATTCGCCAGCAGAATGATACCCCCACCCAGCCAGATGTTTGCGGTCAGAGGCTGGCTGAACAGCAGATATGCCAGAACCGCCGCGCTGACGGGTTCGAACAGGAGTAGGATGCCGGCGGTGGACGCCTCTACCTTGCGCATGCCAGAGAAAGCCAGAAAGGCCGGCGTCAGGCCGGCAAACAAGACGAACGCTGCCACGGCTGGCCAATGCTCAGCATATTTGTGCCAGTCGACTGTCAGGAATGCTGAATCCTCGAACATGCCTGACAACAAAGGCTGGAACAGCAGCAGAAAAAAACCTGAGGCGGCGGCATAACCAAACGTTGTGGTTATGAAATGCTGCTGGTGCAGACCGCTCTTGCGGCCCCAGATCACCCAAAGTGACAGGCACAAACCAGCCAGAACCGCCGAAAGCAATCCCAACGGCGCAAACGCCACATCCATACCAAACGGGTTGATGAGTACCAGCAGGCCACACACCGCCAGGACCGCGGCGACAATCTTTTTAGGCGTAATCGCTTCAGAGAGCAGGACCTTGCCGAGCACCGTTGTCCAGATGGGCTGAGTATACAGCAGCAATGCCACGATAGCCACCGGTACGCCCAGCACGATGCCGCCAAATTGGGT
>CAZVSL010000002.1:30909-36358 GCA_964629935.1 uncultured Calditrichaceae bacterium
TTGCAGCAACGCGCCAATCACACCGAACACCGCATAGAATCCGAATAGCCGTTTTGGAATTCTGAATCCCGGTATCAGAATGATGCCGGGCAGCAAGGGTAGCGGCATGAAGACGATCAGCAGCGCGATTTCATATAGCGAGAAATTCAGATCGGCAAAATATTGACCCGCTACAGTGATGAGGCCGTAGAAGGCAGCGGCTAACAGAATGGATGCCTTCTGCCTCAGATTCGAGGTTTGGGTTTGAGGTGTTTCTATGCTGCTTTCCTTCTCTTTATTGAATGCCGGCAATATTGTACGTTAACCACACCAAACCACCTGGCGCGGCGCAGCCCCGCAAACAGCACGGGCCCTCACGACCGCAAATTCCAAATCCCAGGAGTCAGCTAACACAGCAATCGGGATTGGAATTGCAATTTTTGCATAGAAAATGTTGCGCTATTGACATTCACCAACTGTTTCTTTATATTTTGCAGCTTTTTTTAGCCCGGGCGCCTCAAAGGGGCAAATCACGCTTTACCGGATTATAAGGATAAGTAAAAATGAATGCAAAAATGAAGCGACGAGTATTCGGCGCTTTTGGTATTTTGACGACAGTGGCTGTGGCGGCGGGTCTGTTTCAGGCGTGTGATGAGGTTGGAGTGACAGAGCACGGCCTTGACGAAGATTTTTTTGCCAGCGTGCGCGGCCAACTTCAGATAGAGACGAAAGTGCCGGAGCAGACGGATGAAATCCTGCTGGCGCTTATGGATGGACTGAACCCACGCTTCACCAAGACCATTCCACGCCGGGACCTGAATGGGAATGCAGATTCCCAGGTTATCGATTTTGTCATGGAAGCGCAGACCGGAGAATTCGATGCTCTGTTTGTTATCTGGAAAGCGCTGGGTACGCCATTGTCCGTTATCGAGAATATCGTCGGCTCTCACTGTGAAGATGGCGAGCTCATCCCCATTACCATCACCGAGCAAGACCGCACGGTCGACAGCGTTGGGGTGGAAGTCAACCTGAGAAAAGTCGACCGCCGGGCGCGCGTCTCCGGGGTCATCCGCTTCCAGGGCGAGTGGCCTGACAATGTCGACAACCTGGGCCTGGTGTTTGCCGACCCGAACGCCCTGCTGCAGGGGCTAAACGTCTGCACCCTGTTGAAGGCCATGGATATCCGGCTGCTGCCGGAAACACCGGTGGACTCGCTGGTTTTTGATTACGAAATCGCGGCCGGACCGACCCTGATGGTAGTAGCCTGGAACCAGGTCGGACAGTCCCTGTTCGAGCCGACCATCATCAGCAATCCGCTGCAGGGCGCCTTTGAAGCTGTTGCGGATAGCACCATAACCGACTTTGAACTCGTTGCCAATTTTGGCAATTGAACCCACATCGGATTCTGACCATGAAGTTATCGACGACATTCTTATTTCGCCCCGTCCTCAGGGTTTGCAGTGTCCTTTTTGTCTCATTGTGCCTGATTCATAGTGCGGCAGCTCAGAGTGGAAAAGCAGCCATAACCGGCAAAGTTCTGGATGCCGAAACCGGTGAAGGCTTGCCCGGAGTTAACGTGCAGGTGCTCGGGACGGTGTTAGGGGCGAGCACCAATCTTGACGGAGAGTTTGAAATCCCACGTGTGCCGTTCGGAACGTACACACTCAGGGTATCCATGATCGGCTATGCCAAGAAAAACATCAGGAATGTGCGGGTGACGGATGAAACACAGCCGCTCACTGTAGAACTTGAAGAAGCGCCCATAGAAATCGATCCCGTGGTGATTTCCGTGAGCAAATGGCAGCAGGATGCGGAGAACACGCCGGCGACGGTCGAGGTGCTGACCGCGAAGGATATCCTGCAGAGAAGCCCGATTCGGATCGAGGATGCATTGGAGACGGCAGCCGGCGTCCAGATTTTGCAGGAGAACGTCAACATCCGCGGCTCGGATGGTTTTACCCTCGGTATCGGCAGCCGCGTATTGGTGATGATGGACGGTGTGCCGCTCATGACCAGCGACATGGGCAGCGTCAACTGGTTTATGGTTTCGCCGGCAGATATCGAGCGCGCCGAGATAGCCGTCAACTCAGGCGCCTACATTGCCGAGATCGTGCGCGGCGCCGGCTCCGCCATCTATGGCTCCTCAGCCATGGGCGGCGTGGTTAATTTCATCACGCGCACGCCACCGCCCAAACCCCGAACCTACATTCGCACCATGGCCGGCATCTATGATGAATTCGAGCAGGATGGCTGGGACTGGACCGACGACCAACTGAACTTCAACCGCGTAGATTTCACACACAGCCGCCAAATCGATAACCTCGGCATGCGCATCTCTGGCGGCAGAAGCTTCTCAACCGGCTACACGCAAAACAGCGAATACGAGCGCTACAATCTGTCGGGCAAATTCAACTATCGCTTCGGCGACAACTCGACGTTAACCTTGTTCGGCAATTATATGCACGATGATTCCGAAGTGTTTGTCACCTGGGAAAGCCAAAGCGAAGCCACGCGCGTGGCCAGCGGCGAGCAGGGTAAGGAGCAGACGCGCAACGGCGTCACCGTGTTCGCCAAGTATCACCGGCCAATTTCCTCGAAAGCTGCAATTGAGCTGCGCGGCTACTTCAACCGCTTTCTGCTGGGCATCCAATTCACCGACGTCAATTTTTCACCGGCACTAGGCCTCGGTGGCGCGATTCAGGGCACCTACCTGCCGTGGAATTCGTTGTCATTTATCTATGGCGCAGACTTCAAGCGCGATCAGGCAAAATCCGATGTCTACGGCGAACGCGATGCCTTTCTGGTTGCGCCCTACGCCCAGGCAGAATGGCAATTTCACCCCAATTTCAATCTGACCCTGGGCGCGCGTTACGACCGCTATGAAGTGCAGTCGATCGCAGACACATCTCTGGTGCTGAGCGAAGGCGTCGTGTTCGACCGCATCAGTCCCAAGATTGGCCTGAATTATCATCCGTTCAAGAACACCACGCTCCGAGGCAGCGTTTCCAACGGCTTTAAATTCCCGGTGATTTTCCAGCTCTTTTTCGACAACCAGGAGATCACCAACATCACGTTTGTGGCCAATCAACAACTGCGTTCCGAGACCTCCTGGTCGTATGAGATCGGCTTCAAGCAGAAGATTAGCCGGACGTGGTTCTTCGAGCTCAACGGTTTCTATACCGATGTTGAGGACTTGATCGAACCCGGTGTCGTAGGTGGTGTAACCGCAACCTTCCTGAATACTGAGCAGGTTGCGATTCCGGGGATCGAGTTTGTTTCCAACGGCCGCTGGTGGGGCAATCGGCTCGGCCTGCGTGTGAATTTCACATATTTGAATCCGCACAATACGAGAACAGACCAGCTCCTGACGCACCGCCAGAAAGTGATCGCCTTTGTCGGCTCTTCTCTGCGGCTAGGTGACTTCGAATTGCAGGCTGATTACAAATACGCCAGCGAGCAGGAGCACTATCTGTTTCCCGGCGTGCACCAGTTTGTGCCGCAGAAAGTGTTCGATGCCCGCTTGTTCTATTATTGGAAGCAGTTTTCCTTCATGGTCGGCGCCAACAATTTGTTCAACTATGCCTACACCCTGCGCGACCGATTTCTGGAGGAAAACCGTAATTTCGTTTTGGGTGTGACAGCGGAGTTTTAGCTGGTTCCGCGACCGGAACCCAAAAGAAAAAGAAACCTACTACTGCCTTAGTCGTAACGTCTTACCATTTTGGGGCAAGACTGGGAAATCAAAGTTCAAATTTTGAAATGCAAAATGACAAAGCAAAATCTAAAACCGAATTCAAACAAGGCTGTCGTTTGTACTCAAACCCATTACCGCGAAGCGGTTACACAACAAAGCCCGGGGTTGATCCGACTTGTCGGATCAACCCCGGGAGCCGAAAACCCGCACAACCATAAAAACCCTGTGAGGGTTTCACAAAAGCGATACTAGCCCATCGGTTGCACACTGTGGCGTCTTCTCGCATTTCCGTACCAGTCACCAGTCACGCTTCAAGTCTCGAGGAACTTAATAAGCAGCTTGCAGTAAATTCAAGAAGCTTTTCCCGACGCAACCTTATCACCTTCTGAGAGGCGTGACACGTTGAGATTCTCGCTTCGAACCAAGCTTATTGCGCTCACGACGTTTGTGGTCACCATTACCATGGCGGATGTAATGTACTTTTTCACCATTCGCGAGCTTGAGGATAAGAGCGCCGGCGTCAATGCGCAAATGGCGCGCATTGCCCGCAATATCGCAACCATGCAGCTTGTAGAAAATCAAAGCTGGAATGACTATCAGAACTACATAGATCAACTCCTGCCCCTGAACGAAGACATCGTCTATATCGCCATCTATGATGACCGCAACTGGCTGCGCGCTCACGCTCTGAATCCGGCCTGGGTTGAGCTGCCGGACAAATCATTGACACAGCGAGAGCAGGCCGGCATTGTGCGGCAACTGGACAACGGTTTGATTGCCGAAGAGAGCCGTGAAGATTTGCGTACGCAACGGGTCAACATACAAGCCGGCGACAAAGTGCTCGGCAGCGTACACGTGGGCTTTTCTCTGGTGGAGATCAACAACGCGCAAAGAGAAGGCGTGCAGCGCAACATCCTCACGGCTATCGGATTTTTTGTTTTCTTCAGTGCCATTGCAGCGCTGCTGAGCCGAAAACTCAGCCGGCCGATCGAGCGCCTCAGCGCGGCCATGTCTGCCGTGTCCCGCGGTACAGAACAGACCGTGCCGGTAGAAGGCAATGACGAAATTGCGCAACTGGCGCGTACCTTCAATCAAATGGTCGAGGGTTTGCGTGAACGCAAGATCATCGAGCGCATGGGTCGAAAAATAAGCACATCCTTTCAGCTCGAACAGTTAGCGGCTGTGATACGCGAAAGTCTGGCGCGTGCCATTGAAGCCGATTCTGTGTACATCTATCTCCGCGACCGGCAAAACCGTGGCAGCTACCGTGAGATCGCGGACGGCACTACCGGGCGCCTGGTCAAGCTCGACGAGCCGGCATGCGCGTACTTGCATAAAGATGCCGCCGGCTTTCTGGTCGCCAATGCGCCAGCACAGGTGCAACAAGCACTTGCCCGGACCAGACCGGCGCCGCAGGACTTGATCGTGCCCATGCTGGTGAAGAATGAGCTGCTGGGGTTTGCTCTGTTTGGCCGGCGCAACAAATCAGGCAAGCCCAGTCCCCTCAAGTCAAGATTTGCAGAAACGCTTGTCGGCCAGGCCGCCATCGCGCTGGAGAATGCGCTGCTATCTGATGAGCTGCGCGAGCAGGAAAGCATCAGGCGCGAGCTCGAGATTGCACGCCAGGTGCAGCAAAAGCTGCTGCCCGAAGCCATGCCGGACATCTCCCACTTCCAGTTTGACGGCCTCTGTCTGCCAGCGCAGGAAGTGGGCGGCGACTATTTTGATTTTTTCCGGATCAGTGAAGACAAGCTCGGCGTCGTCATAGCGGATGTC
>CAZVSL010000003.1:0-32443 GCA_964629935.1 uncultured Calditrichaceae bacterium
CAGCCGAATGCCGGGCCGAGATACGCGCCTTGCATGCCATCGCGGTCGTCGAAACGGTCGCGTTTATTGCCGAGCCAGATGTGCCATGCTGCCAGCGCTGCTCCCAATGCTCCGCCAGCATCGCCTGCTGCCGGTTGGATCCAAATTTCTTGAAATGGCGTGCTCCCGGTAAGCTTGCCATTCGCGACGCTGTTTAATGCAACCCCGCCCGCAAGCACCAATCGTGAACTTTTGGTCATTTCATGGGCGGTTCTGGCGATGCGGAGCACGATTTCTTCCGTGACTCTCTGTATCGCAAGCGCCATGTTTGCATATTCTTGAGTGATCTCTGAGTTGGGAGCACGTCTGGCTATGCCAAAAAGCTCGCACCACTTCTTGTCGCGGCACATCTGTAAGCCGGTGGCATAGTTAAAGTAGTCCATATTGAGAAGGATGGAGCCATCATCGCGGAGATCGACGAGATTGGTTAGGATCTTTTTCTTAAAATCAAGGGTTTGCGAAGCTCCGGGATTGCCATAGGGCGCCAGCCCCATGAGTTTATACTCACCGCTGTTGACTTTGAATCCAACATAATAGGTAAAGGCAGAGTAAAGCAAACCGAGCGAGTGTGGAAAGTGCAGCTCGTTCAGGACAGTGATGCGGTTGTCCTGACCGTGCCCGAGTGTCGTTGTGGCCCATTCACCGACGCCGTCGATGGTCAAAATGGCTGCTTCATCAAACTGACTTGGATAGAATGCACTGGCTGCGTGGGACAGATGGTGCTCCGGAAACAGAAGCGGCGCCTTGCTGTCGCCAAGCCTGGCAAGCTCATGGCGCAGCATACTCTTCATGAACAGTTTTTCTTTTATCCACACGGGAATTGCGGAGGTAAAACTCGCCAATCCTCTCGGGGCAAAGGCGTGATAGGTTTCGAGCAGCCGTTCGAATTTCAAGAAAGGCTTATCGTAGAATGCGACAGCGGTCAGGTCGTCAGTCTTGAGCCCGGCTTCCGCCAGAACATAGGCTGTAGCATGACCGGGAAAGGAGGCATCGTGCTTTTTTCTGCTAAAACGCTCTTCCTGTGCCGCGGCCACGATCTTGCCATCGATAATGAGTGCCGCAGCGCTGTCGTGATAAAATGCCGATAGTCCGAGTATCGCTTGCGCCAATCTTTCACCTAAAACAGAGTGTAGATAAAGGGGGCGATTGCTGTGCCGCTGGTCATATAGATCAGACCTCCCAGCAGAAACAGGGTAAGAATGATAGGAAGGAGCCAGAATTTTTTTCGAACCTTCATGAATTGCCAGAGTTCTTGCAAGAATTCCATCAACATCTCCTCAAAATGGCTTTTCGAGATCCTGAGATTCGTATGTATGATTACGCGTCACCAGAACGGAATCGTTATTTTGCTTGAATGCTTTTAGCTGCAGAGAATCTTTGCCAAGCAATCTGCGCAACAGACCGACGGGTGTCACAACCAGAAAAAAAATCAGAGCAAGCACGATCCGCGGCACGACCAATCCCAGCACATTCGACAGTCCGAGCCAGATGAAAGCCACAGGTTTATAAATGTTTGGCATGAGCATATCTAAAACCAGGGCTATCACCGCCAGTTGTACGTAGCCCGGGCGTTGCAAAAACAAAAACGTCAGGAGCAAAAGTAAGACAACAGCCATGCCGGTGTCTCTGCATTGCTCGCGTGTGATCGCATGGTAAGACATGGTGCAAAGTTACATAACTCGCACAAGAAATACAAGCAGGATCGAGCCTATTCAGGATGTTTGGGCCTTTCAATGCGCACGAATCATTCCAGATAGTAGGAAAGGGATGGCCAGATGAGCCCTCATGCAGCGGACTGCATTTTGGCCACTTCCCAGCCGATGATCGCTTTCTTGCGGGCTGTGCCGCCGCCATAGCCGCCAAATTCTCCAAGCTTGCGAATGACGCGATGACACGGAATGAGAAAAGGAACGGGATTGCTTCCGATCGCATTGGCGACGGCACGAACCGCTTTCGGTTCGCCAATCTCATGGGCGATGTCGTGATAGGACACAACACGCGCGTAGGGTACTTTGAGCAAAGCCTCCCACACTTTCAACTGAAAATTCGTGCCTTTCAGAAACAAATGAAACGGCACTTGTCGCTTAGAGCCGCCACATGTAAATATTTTCTCGATCAAGGGCGCTGTGCTGCTCGTATTCTCCACAAAACGCGCATGCGGCCATTTCTTTGTTACACTTTCCAGCTCACTTTCCGGACGCCCGTTCCTGACAAAGTCCAATCCGCAAATGCCCCGTTCCGTGGTTGAAAGCAGGCATTCGCCAAACGGCGTGGCATGGAAGCCATACTCGATGGTCAATTGCTCGCCGAGATTCTTGTATTCTCCCGGCGTCACGCCCTCGCACGTTACGAAGAGATCGTGCAGCCGGCCGGGGCTCGAGAGCCCGCTTTCGTAAGTGACGTCGAGAAGGTTGCGGGATTGCCGCAGCAGTTCTTTGGCGTATTCTTTTGTCAGAAACTGAATAAAGCGTTTCGGGCTGATTCCAACCCAGCGACTGAAAAGACGTTGAAAATGATACTAGCTGACATGGACGTTGCGCGCGATCTCCTCGAGCGATGGCTGGCGGTTGAAGTTTTGCTCCAGGTATTGAATCGCCTTCTCAATGCGGGCATAATCGAGCGCCGATTGTTGAAAATTCGCAGACATTTCAGACATGTTGTTCCTCCGTTTGACTGCGAACAAGATAATCAAATTTGTGGCGCCAGGCCACCCGAATCTTGCGCTTGCGAAGCTGCAGGTTCGCTCAGGTTTTCGGCTTTTCGAGTTTGTATAATGCGTTAAAAATCAGCTTGAAGGTGCCAAAAGTCTGCGCACGGTGTTGCGGACGGAACGCATACAGGATAGCCCGTCCCTTGCCAACGGGAATTTCCGCCAATGCGACGTTGTTGTGAAGCTGCTCTTCTCCCACAGCCCAGCCGCTGAGCAGGACATGGCGGTCGCCAAAAACGCCGGTTTCACGGATCTCCCGATCATACATCTTGAGTTTCAGTACCAGTGACTTATTTTTGTATATCGGAACCGTCGCTGTCATGCCATAAGTTAAGGGCGAGCTCAAGTCCAGGTTGATCTCGTAGATGCTGCCAGGCGCGAAGTATTCGCTGCGGTTGGTTTCTTGCAGAACGTTTTGCGCCGGCAGATTTAGCTTCTCGATCGCAAAATTACATGCTTCGCCGAAAAAGAGTACGGTGCCGCCCTCGTTTAGAAACTGTGCGATCTTATCCACACCGATTGCGCCGATCCCGCCAGTGTATTCTTTGCGAATTTTAGGTGAGCCTAGTACTGGCTGCTCCGGAGTCTCAGGTTCACCATTTACTATCCAGTTTGTGTTTTGACTGCCAAATATCACCACATCAAAACTGTTGTTGAGTTTTGCACGCGACTTGAAATCTTCGTTGTGCAGAAGCGTGTAGTCAAATCCGAAGTCATCGAGAACCAGGCGAAGCCAACCTTCATCATAAGCCCAGGGTATCCATGGCTGATAGACGGCAATCCGCGCTTTCGTCAGTTTTCGATATTCAGGCAGGGTGTTGGCCCTTGCTGCAAACAAAGGTACTTCAAAACGTTGGGCAGTGCCCTGAATGGCCTTGCCTTTTTCAGGGGTCAGGCTGAAAAGGAAGGTCCCTGCCGGCGCCTGCTCACCCTGCTCATGGGTTTGAAATACTTCAATGCCGTTGACGATGAGCTCATTCACCAGTTTGAAGCTATGGGTGAATCTTCGCTCTGCATAAACCCAGCCGGAATCAGGCTGAGCTTCCGGTAGCGGCACAGTGGGTCGTTCAACTGAGCTCATTTCTGTTTTAAAGGGAGCCTCAATTTCTATTGCTTTGATATTGAATTGCAGGGGCAGGGTCCAGGCCGTGACGTCATAAGGTTGCCTGGGCGGTCCGCCGGGATACTCACGCAGATTCGGATATTGCTGGATTTCCATTAAATCCTTGATGTATGCCCGCGCTGGCTGAGCCAGCGGGACCACGAATGCGTTTTCCGCAACCTCGCCGGATTCCGTTAAAATCGGAGTCTGACTGCGATAGATATCGACGTTGGCAATCCGCAGGCGGCGCAACAATTCGATGGCATTGTTCGGGTCGTGTTGGTCAACAGGCACCACGTAGGCAAAAGGGCCGCCCTGCTTTCCTGCTGTAATTGCGTCGCGGTTAAGGCGGTAGAAATTGCGTTTGTATTTTTGTTTGTAAGTTGCGGCCAGGTCCAACATAGAATAGGTTGCTGCTTTTTCTATTTCGATGATGTCCCGCAAACGCCACCAGCCACCGGGCCACGGATCGAGAAAGTTGGTTTGTTGACGATATTCAGGCAGATCGATGCCCATACCTCGCAGGCTCGTTTTCGGAAAAAAGATGGGCGTGGCAATGTGCACGCTGGCGGCTTCCGTTAATATCCCGATGCGATTGTGCCACAGCGGCGTCTTGGACATGGTGCCCTCAAAAAAAGCATTGAAGATGGTACCGGTAACCACACCCTGAAAGCCGGCATCGTGCAAATCCGAAACCACATGTTTGCCCAGCGTGTTTACATGTGCCATGAGCGCAGGCGCCACGTTCGGGTTGACCGGATCGGCATAAGGCGGCAGAAAAAGACGGGCGCCGCGAGATCCCATTTGGTGCTGATCGAGCACGATCTCAGGGTACCAGTCGTGATAGAGCACGCCAGCTACATGTTGGCTTTCCACCAGATTGAAGAAGAACCAGTCGCGGTTGTTATCATGGTCGGCGTAGTGATGATACTTCATCGGCATGCGACTGCCTTCATACTCCGTGCCGACATCTTTCAGATACCACTCGGTGACCATGTCCTGGCCATCAGGATTTAGAGATGGTACGAGCAGGACAATGACGTTTTCGCGTATCTTTTTCATGCGCGCCGTTTCGGAAGTCGCCAATTCGTGGGCCAGCTCGACCGATTCCTGACTGGCTGCAATTTCGGTCGAGTGGATATTTAGCGTGATAAGAAAAACTAGCTTGCCTTCATGAATAAGGGTCTCAGCAATACTGTCCTTGAGATTAAATGGTCGCGCCAGTTGCTGCTGGATGTCTTGGTATTTTTCAAGCCTTTGAATGGTCGCCTGCGTACCAATAACCGCCATGATCATTGGTCGGTCGAGGGTGGTCTTGCCCAGTTCCACTACCTGCACGCGCGGAGAGTCTTTGTCCAGCATGGCAAAATAGGAGACAATCTGCTCCCAGTTGATCAATTTCCGGTCTGCTCCCATTTGAAAGCCGAAGACCTGCTCTGGCGACTTGATCGTCTGGGCATGAAGACTGGAGAGCGATAAAATCAGTCCTGACACGACCCACAATGTCTTGCCTAACATGCACAGTCCTTTAGTTCTGTTTTTTCAATCGTTACTGGATTACTCGGAGTTTTGTGGCTTTGATGAAGTTTTGAACAGAGAATTAACTTCTTGTTTGCGATTATATCAAGGAATTTCAGCATACTGTCATAATTTGTAAGAAAGATGTAACATGAATGTCATAAGAAATAAACATGTGGTTATTTTATTTAAACATCGCTAAGCTGAAATTGTCAATATTTTTGTCCGCTATTGTCGCAATATATCGCGAAAAAAATCACGCAAACGTTAAATTTTACTTGCTATCTTAAAAAAATTGTATTATTTTCTCTACCACCATAAATGGTATCAGGGGTTATTGTCTTGCCTTAAGGAAACGGACGGGGAGATCATTCCCAGCATAACACAGGTTAGACGCACGTCTGCGTTCAGCTTGAGTTACTCACCTTTTTGCTCGATAACGCTGATGTGCCAATGGCTCTTTTTGGTTATTGACACACCGGGCGAGTGCAGCATGAGTTGGATGTTAAAAGCTTCTAATATCACACCAGCGGGGACAGTTACCCGTATTTCGTCTCATTCCCACAAACTTAAAACGTTTCTATTATTTCGCAGCCAGACCAAGTAGATGGTAAATTATAGATACCATGGGTGAATAGTACCATCAGGATTCGACAATGAAGGTAGGTGTTCAACATACATCAAGAACCGACAATGAATAGGGAGGCACATATATGAATCACAAAAAACACTGGTTGCTTTCTTTGTTGAGTACGTGTTTTGTACTTTTCAGCTATAACTATTTGTTTGCCGACCCAATTGATGATATTTTGCGAATCTGGCAAGAGACCATCTGGACCTGGGGCAAGAGGATTTTTTGGTTCTTTGCCGTGGGCGCTGCTGTCGTAATTGCAGCCTCGCCTGACAACAGGAAGAAGGCGACCTATGTGTTGTTAGGCGTTATCCTTTTCTATCTATCCCCTGTGATAATAGACTTCATACAACAAGCGGCAGGGCGACCATTTTAGATTTGTAGCCGAAATGGGTTCCAATTAGCTTCACAGCCGACGGCCATGAAGGTTGAGTTGTGAATATGAGTTGGGTGGAATCGGCTGAACATTTCATAAAGCAAGAATATCCTGCGGCTTGGTTAGCGCCGTTTTCTTGTTTTTGAATTCCTTCGGGTTTGTTTGACTGATACTCCAATCGCTGGGATTGGAGTTGTCGTTGCTGTCATACTTATGAGTGTGATATTTCAAGCGAAGCGACTTATGAGAGAAGCCAGACCCAGAGGTCTAGCATTAATTCGAACAGATAATTGTTACCTTTAGCCTACTCACTTATGGAGCACCTAATCGAGCAGACACTATCCAAGCAAACCCTGCAGTTTGGTTTGCGCTATCAGGACTACATTGCATTGGTGCTGGTTGCAACAGTCGGTAGTTTTTTTGTGTCACGGCTGGTGTTGACCATTGTGCTGCTTGTCATGGCCGGCGTTTTTCGATACATCAATCGGAATAAGCGCCGATTTTTCTGGTCTTCAGTTTATATCTGGCTAATCACAAACACCAATTTGACAATAAGGCAGACTAAGAAACTACCACCTTTGTTAAAGGACTAGGGGATGCGTCTCAGAAAAAGAGATAGTCTTTCAGACAGTTTCCATTCACACGGTATCCTGGATTTCAACAATCGCGGATACCACATCCGAAAAGATGGGGCCATCTCCATCGTTTGGAAAATCGATGCCGGCAATGGTCTGCGACATACCCCTGGTGACCTGCAGAGCTACACAGCTCAACTCACGAAGACTGTGAACTTATTGCAGCCTCACACCCAAATCGATTTTCTCTATGATAAATATGAAACGCCGTGGAGCGAACAACTGCACACGGACGTCGAAGTCAATCGTCCGGAGATTGTGAAAATGATGGAGATTCGGCGGCGCGACCTCGGTGTGCGCCGCTCATATTCTCTCGATGTTTACCTTACCGTGACGTTTAATCATCTTATCCAATACAAACCTCCCATGCGCCAGGATTTCTTCTTATTCAATCGCAGCAAGTACGCCAATCTGGTGCGTGGTAAGTTTGAGCAAGATGTCCGACACATAGAAAATGCCGCTCTGATCATCGAGAGTGAGCTGCGGTTTTTCAAATTCAAGCGTATGAGCGGTGACGATATCACGCATCTCCTCAAAGCTTATTACAACCTTTCTGCCCGTCCTGCCGAGCTCAGTGTCCGGAGCGAACAATTCAACGGCGACATTCTTTACAAAAACTTTTATCCTCAATACGACGATCTCGCTGTCGGTCTGGACCATCTGCTGGTGGCCTCCATGATTGAGCTGCCGGACAAGGTTGTCAATCCCATCGAATTTGATAAGCGCTTCATAAAGAGTCCGCTTGAATTCTTCTTGAGTTTGCCTTTCCCTCTGCGGCTTGCAGTGCGGATGGAGAAGCTGCCGCGGGACAAGGCCGAGGCATTTGTCAGTCTCAATCGCTTAGTCAATAAGCCCAGGTTTAACAATCTCGCGGACATGAAGATGATCGAGCTCGAAGGCGACGACAACGGCCAGGTTTATCCCGGTGTGGCCAATCTGATCGAGTTTGACAAAGACTACCTGGCCAATCTCTCGCTCACTCTCATGACCTGGCATCCGGAAAAGCCGAGGTTGGCGGAACGTCAGGAGCGAATAATCTCATCTTTTACGCGCTTTTTTAATTCACGCGGGATGATCGAATATGGCCAGGATGCTTTGAATGTGTTCTTATCGTGTGCGCCCGGAAACTATCCATATCGCCGCATCACTGTCCGTGGTTCACATCTGGGCCACTTCGTGAATTTGAGCGACCACTATAAAGGTATGAACAGCGGTGTGCCGCTTATCAACACGAACAACACACCGGTCTATTATGATTTGTTTTCTACTGAAAACGCAAACTACAACACATTGATCGTCGGTCCTTCAGGCAAGGGTAAGAGTTTCTTTTGCAACTCTTTGATTTTTAACTATATCGCTCAGGGTGTGCAGGTGATCATTCTCGATTTGAGTGGCAGTTACAAGCCGCTCGCCGATGTCCTGCAATCGGACTACATCGAGATCGACCCGCGCAAGCCTAATTATTTGGACCCTTTTCACTATTTCAATCCGCTGAAGCATGAATATGACTCGCCTGAATACCTGGAGACGCTTACCTACCTGCAATCATTTCTCAACCTGATGGTCAAGGAAGAGTCGGGGAGTGAGCTCGGCAAAGATAAGAAAGCTGTCATTTATGAATCGCTGGAAAAGTTCTTTCAATCGCACGGCAATAACGTTTCTAACATGCGCGGCTATTGGATGTTTCTGCGTGAACAGGGTGAGGCTATTTTTGAGGATGATCAGGCTTTCTACCGGTATGTGGTCAAGACGCTCGCCTACTATCTCGAGAAGTCTGCCCTAAAGGTTTACTTTGATCCGGCAAATCGTAACCATCTCCGTATCGACAGGCAAAAGCGTGTGGATCTGATCGCATTCGACTTGAAGGGCATTGAGAAGGAAATCGAGCTGATGCCACTCTATTCAAACCTGCTCAGCATGCTGGTGATGGATGCGTTGCACAGTGATTATCACAAGTTTCTGTTCATTCTGGACGAGAGTTGGAAGGCCCTGGAGAGCTCAGATATTATCTACGGTCTGGTTAAGGAGACCGGCCGGACATCACGCAAGCATTACGGTTCAGTTGGTGCGCTTACGCAAAACATCAAGGACCTGCAACAGGGGGACCTTGGCGCTTCGGTGCTCACCAACAGTTACAGCAAGTTTCTTTTGCCGCATTCCGGTGAAGATGTTGAGACTGCGATACAGGTGCTCGACATGACGCGTGCTGAGCAGCACGCATTCCGCAACCTCAAGGAGCGCGAAATCCTTATGTTACGAGAAGGCGAGCCCGTCATTTTCCGCATTCCGTTTTCGAAGCTTGATTATTGGATTTGGACGACCAGACCTGATGAGGTCAACAAGCGCAACGTGCAAATGCGCAAAGACAGAAGTGTTATCAGTGCCGCATCGGAGTTAGCTGAAAAAAGTATGATTCAGGAATGAGCCATGAAGTTTAAAGCCATTATATCGATACTCTTTTTGTTTTTCCTCGATATTCAACCCGCTTCAGCACAGTTCCTTAATCCGTCTGACGCTGCCGTTGTGGCGAAGCTGGGCGATATTCTCAGGACACATCGTGAACATCTCGTGGAAGCGATCAGGACGGCGCGTGGTATGGAGCGTACCTTTGAGACCTTAAAGAACCTCAATGAGTACGAGAAGACGCTGCGCCGGGATATCAACTTCATTTCCAGCCTCGACCTGAGCCGCCTGGACGATCTCGAACGAATCGTTCTCTATGGCGATCAAACTGATTTCTATTTTCGGACCTTGACAAGCAAGATTAACAGAGACCTCTACAACTCGCGCCAGATGGGGCGCTATGGCGAAGGCTTTTTGGCGTCCATGGACGGTCTCGGCCTTGATGCAAACATGCTGCGGGCGATCTACGACAATGAACAGTCGCTGAAGGAAGCGGGCATCACCCCCGAGGAGGCCAACGCCCTGGTCAAAGAGTTAAGCGTAGAATCTACTATGCTGGATCTCTATGAGATCAGAGGCACGGAGAATCTGATCAAAGCCCTGACAGAACAGGGTGAGTATCTCAAGAACGTGGCGGCGGATTCTTCAGTCAAGCTTGATCAGGGCCAGCGCGTCATGCTGCTCACCAAGAGTGAGGAAAGCCTGATCGAAGCGCTGAAATATCAGCAGCAATTGGCGGAGCAGCTCAAAGAGAGAAATGAAAAAATATCGCGCAAGTTGATGTTAAAAAGCGAGATGGAGTCTGAGATTAAGCAACTGGAAAAATTCTACGAATGGCATGCATCGTTTGAGCGCAACCTGGGTTTTTTTGACACGGAGTACATAAAACGGCAGCAGTTTAAATAGGGGCCTATTATGTTCCAATCAATCCAGAGCATTTACCAACAAAGCGATGAGGTTCTGACTGCGATCGTCGATCTGTCCTGGAAGATTTTGCCATTTGTAGCTGTGATCATGTTGCTGTACTACATATATGATGCATTCAAGAACAATCGGGGCAACTATACGGACTATATCTACCGCATCGCCATCGCGACGATTGCGCTGGTGAGTTACAAGTGGTGGAGCGTCGAGATTGCGACGATTATTATTGAGATAGCCAAGCTATTCAAACACGAGGGTATGTCGGACTACTATAACGTGGTCATCGAGCTTTTCAAAAGCCATGCTTCAAATGAGGCAGCCTGGTATGAAGTAGGTATCCAATTCAGGGGGTTTTTCTACTATTCGCTGCTCTGGTTTAGTGTTGCGCTTATCACCCTTGCCACTGTTTTCTTCGAGATGTTGCAATTTTGGGCTCAGGCATTTCTATGGGTGCTTGGGCCGTTGGCCATCGTGCTAACCTTGTTTCCCAATTTCCGTGGCGCGTTCCTGAGCTGGCTGAATCGCTTCATCGCTGTCGGATTCTGGTCTGTGATTTACATGGTCGCCACCCGGATTTTCAATGGGCTTATCGGTCAGACCTTTTCCGATTTGTGGGTGAGCAACCAGACCGGCATCGACGTTGGGACCCAGGGTTTCTCTATCATGAAACTGGTGATCTTCAGTGTGGCATTTTTCTTTGTCATCGTGCGGATTCCGACCATGACCGGCTGGCTTACACATCAGAGTTTTGCGAGCATCAGCACTATCATTGGCGCGGGCGCGAGTTTGGGCGCCAGCAAAGTCATGACAGTAACCCGGACGATGGGGAATGTAGTCGGTCGGGCTGGGTTGACCCGCCTGCAGCAGGCCGGCAGCGCCATTGCCAGCAAGTTAGGACGTTAACAAATAGGGAAGACGTATGAATCCATCAGATGTTGAGTCTGCCCGATCAGCGGAGCAGACACGTCGCAGTAATAACCAGGCCCAGGTTAAGCCGGATGGCATCGAGGACCCGGTATCTGGCTTCATTTGGCGCACTTTTGTCGGCAACAAGAAAAAGGAAGATTTCTTTAAGAGCGCCATCCTATTGCTGCTTATTATCAATGGCGTCCTGGCGTTCTTTCTCTATAATCAAAAGACCCAAAAATCTGTTTATGTTATCGATGCAGGGCAGCCCAAACTGGCAAGCATGATAGATAGTGATGTGCGTGTGGACGAACAAATTCGTTTTTTCCTAAAGCTGTGGACAAAATTGCTTATCGAGATAAACGGGGACAACTACGCTGAAAACCGCGAAATGCTGAAGCGTCTATCCAGTGAGAAACTGATGCAACGCATTCTCAACTCTGAAAGCTCAAGCGGCAATCGGCTGGTGAAGGAAGTCATACAGTCTGAGACCATGCGGCTGCGGGTGGTGGACATTGTCATCGACGAGATAGAGCGCAAGGGAAGTCTAATCAATGTGCGTTTTAGCGAGGTCATCCAGATAGATGTCCCGGATGGCAGCGAACGCTATGTCACAAGGCATCAGGCTCAGATTATTCCGACAAAGTATTCGTTAAATGGCATGGGTCTGGCGATGGTGGATCTCGACAATCTCTGGAAGTTAGAAAGGAGAACAGAATAATGGACGTTCCTGGATATAACTTCAAACTGAACAAGAAATGGGTGATTCTGGGGGCGATCGGCTTTGTCGTGCTTTTTCTGGTTGGCTCCTTTCTTGTTTCTTACTATGAATACAAGACAACGGGTCCGATTTCAGAGGAGCCCGTCAGTTCTTATGATGACGCGAGCTTTAAGCGGTTGCAGGAGGAGCTAACAAAAGATAAGCCACAGCCCATCGATCAAAAAGAGGTTTTGGATGAGCTGGTCAAACAGACCAATGAAGAGCAAGAAAGGCAAGATGGCTCCGTTAGGCGAGTTAGCCGCGAAGAGTTGTATACCAAAGGCACATTTGACACGCTTGCCGTCAATTGTGGCGTTTTACTTGAAAAATACAAAGAACTTGTTATAAAATATCATGAGCTTGAGAAACAGCTCGACGGCAAAAGACGACCGATTGCAAAAAAAGCAAGTCCACCGGCTCGCTCCTCGTCCAGTTCCGGATTTGCCAGCCGTTCAGGCAGCAGCAGGGGCGGTGGCGCCAGTGCCAACGGTAGCTTTGACTACACCCGTTATGTTCGTGGCAGCGGCACCAATGAGCTGCTTAATGAAGGTGGGGGCGGCACAGTGAGCGGACGAAACGCATCCTTCACATGGGTGACTTTATCGTTTCCGCAGCGCCAGCGCATCTTCAATCAATCGGTCCTTGTGTTTGACGTTGCCGAACCATTTGTTTTGGATGGTTTCAGCGTGCCGCGTACCGCCCGCGTTGAAGGCGTGGCACAAGTGAGCCGCGGTCGCGGTCGCATATTTGTTAATTTTAATCGTATTTACACGCAAGACCAAACCATTGAAGTCGAAGGCGAGGCCTTCGCACTCGACAGGTCGCGAGGCCTCAACGTATTCATTCATGGAGAGAGCAGTCTTGCGGAAAGCTTCAAACGTGAAGCAACAGACCTTGTTGGTCTGATCGATCCTTCTCGTACCGGCGTCGGCAGAACCGTGCTTCAGGATACTGACGTCGGACAGGAGGTCTTTGGTATATTGGAGGCTGGCACCATGGTGCTGGCCAACTTAAGAAGAAAATGAGTTATCCTCAAAAGCTTGCCGCAGTTGTGCTGTTCGCCTGTTTGTTGTGTTGGCAAACAGCAACCACACAGGTGAAGAGCGGCGATATCGTGATGCACCTCGAGATCGGTACGCTCTCAGAGATCGTATTGCCTGAGCCCTATACTACCGTTCAGATTCCTGTTCAAATCGTTGAGATGCGGGACGTGCCCGGCAGAAACAAACGGGTAATCACCTTGCATCCTGTCATCCAGCAAAGCGCCAGGACCAATATTCGAATTTATACACAAAACTATGATTTCAACATCAAACTTTTGCTAAATACACGTGGCGCCGCAGCCACCGAAAGCCTGGATTTACACAGATACGTTGCGACCCGACCCGGGAAGAATGGCGCCGCTGGCAATGGCGGCACGTCAAACGGACATGCGAATGGTGCAGGCTCCACGAATACAGCCGAAAGCGGGGACATCGATGGCCGGCGACCTGCTACCATCCAGGATTTCAGCTTTCGCAACCTGCTGAAAGTTAAGCCGGACTTGCTGAAGTCCAAAGAACAGGCTCCTGCCATCGTGAAAAATCGTGTCGTCTTTGCAATCGACCATATTTTTCATCATAAAGATAAGATCGTGTTCAAGGCGACCTTGTGGAACAAGTCCAGCGTGCCTTATCATATTCTGCATCTTGCTATTACTTACAAAGAAAAGACCGGCATTCCTTTGTTGAACGAACGGCAGACAAAATCATTGTCTCTAGCACCTTTCTATGAAAGGTACTCTCGCAAGATCGTGCCGCCCGGGAAAAAGTCGCATATCCTGTATGTGACATCCAGGCTCAGTCCACAGGATACAGGTTTTTTTAATTGCGTTCTTGTTGAGAAGTACGGCGCCCGTAATTTTGATTTTAACATTCCATCTTACATCAAATAGCCAATCTTAGCCAAAAGATAGAATGAAAGCAGCCTTGATATTGCTGATAACAATGATACCTTCTACGAGTCTTCTGGCTCAATATCAGAAAATGGTCAGTTCGAGTGTGGTCAGTTTGTCCGGTTCAAAAACGTACGCGAATGTTGCCTGGAGCAAACAACTGACAAGCCGGACGATGTTTACCATCTCTGGTTTGTATTTTCGTGACGAAACCCGCGTAATAAAAACCGACAATTTTGGCGCTGACCTGGGCTTAAGCCGATGGCTCTTGCGTTTCAGTGATGTATACGTTGGCGCCGGGCTGGGCGGCTATATGCTGCATACCAATGCTGAAAGCGCCGCGGGCTCTGAAGCTGATGACCTGAGCTTTGGCTTAGATTTGAGAGGTGAGATCGAGTTCTATCCGCTCTGGTGGCTGGTCATGTTCGGTGAAGTTAAGCAGCTTGTCTTCGTGGGATCAGACTTCTTCAATCGGAAATTCATCCTCGGGGGCGGCATTAAATTCGTATTTTAGTCTGGCATCACGGATAGAGAGGGATGAGATTGAGAAGACGGCAGGCACTTGCATCTATTATTGTGCTCCTTTTCGTTAGCTGTTCCGACCGCAAAGAGAATAATCCCCTGACGGAAAACAACGAACCTCCGCAGTTGCAGCTCGTTGGCTTTGCTGCAGATACACTTGTATTTGTCAGCGGCCAGGTTTACCCATTTGAATTCCAGGCGACAGATGATGGCGAAAGAGAGTTAGATGTCCTGGCCAAAGTAGTGGGCGAAACCGGCAGCGTGGCGATTGTTGACAATACCTCCGGTGGCCTGTACAAAGGTGAATTTACGCCTTCACTCAAGGGCGAACATCTGATCGAAGTTTCAGCGTCAGATGGATTGGAAGAGACAACTGAGACGTTGAGCATTTTTATGGGAGATAACCACGATCCCGTGGCTGTTATCACGCTGCAGGAAATCGATCGTGATGCCGAAAATCTGCTCTTCACCTATGAATTTGATGCCAGTCAGTCCACGGACCAGGATGGCGCTTTGGTCAAGGCAAGGTGGAATCTCGATGGTTTTGAAACCGAAGGCGCCATAGCGCAGAAAATCCAACATACATTTGATTATTACGCCGACTACCGAATCGAGCTCGTGGTCGAAGATGAACATGGCGGCACGGGCGAAGCTCTGCGGGTTATCGACAACTCTCGCCCTCTGGCAAGCTTCGAGATTCGTCCCGCTGCAGAAGCCCGGAATAGTGAACAAATTACCCTCGATGCATCAAACAGTGTTTCGCCGCGCGGACAATTGGTGGCATATCGATGGTTTAATCGCGTGCCGGGAGTTGGTATTGATATTCTTGAAGAAAGCGCCGACAACATTTTCCGGTACACTGTTAATTTGCCGGTCGGGCAAAATCAACTTGGATTGGTCGTTGAGGATGAGGAGAGCAATGTGTCTGACACATCCTGGGTAGCCCTCGATGTACTTAATACGCCTCCTGAGGTTGACTACAATTTCGCGACCGAGCTGGAGCGAATTATCATAACCGAAAACCTCTCTGTGGATGGCGATCCGGGTGATTCCCTGTCCTATAGCTGGTTCATCAACGACACGCTCCAGACTGAGCAGGAGAATGAGGCATTACCTACTTTCCAGGTGCGAGGTGAGGTCTACCAGCTCACTTTGCAAACCAGCGATAATCATGGCAGCTCCGGCTCTCGCAGCCGTTCTGTTAGCGTGCCTGGTGTACCGGAAGCGCATTTTGTGTTCTCAGCCTCAAATGCTGATACGCTGGATGCTCAAAACGGACAGCAGGTGGTTGTTGACGGCAACGATTCGATTCCGGGCAACGAAAGCGGTGGCATCGAGACCTTTACCTGGTTCTTGCGCGGTGAGAACCATCCGCTGGAGGTGCTCAGTGAAGGCCGGTTTGCTGACCTGACCATCGATATTAACCATCCGATTGGGGAGTATGAAGTTGGTCTGGAAATCACCAATCGTGAAGGGCTGATTAGTATTACAACCTGGCAGAAGATGTCCGTGGTGAACAGTGCGCCAACGGCCGAATTCACCTGCCAGCTTGATGCCTTTGAGCAAGGTTTCGTATACAGAATCATCACCAACGATTCCAGCGACCCCGACCCCGGCGATTCAATCCGGTTCAAATGGTTCCTGGATGGTGAGGAGCAGGAACAAACCGGGCCGACGCCGTCGTTCACGCGCGGCCGTAACGAGTTTGTCGAGACCATAACTCTTCAGGTTTTGGACAATCATGGCGGAATCGGTGAAAAATCCGTCACAGACGGCTGCAGCGGTTCGAGCGTGGGCACGGACTTCTAGGAGTAAACAGCATGGCTTTAGTCTACAAGATCATAGAGTTACGCGGCCGCACCTTTATGAAAGGCAGACTGCGACTGAAGCAAGTTGAAGACTTGCTGAATAAATATTCTGCTGACGGCTGGGATCTCGACCGCATCATGCCCAGCAATCAGTTTTCTTTTTTAAAGGGCAAGAAGGATGTTTATCTTGTTTTTTTTAAGATGGACCGGGATGAGTATTTTCGCAGAACAAAAGGAAAGAAGATATCTGCTACAGAAGAGAGTAACGGCGCGTAAATCTTGGCGCGCTAGGCCATCAACTCGCTCAGTCGCGCATATCCACGTTTGCTCACTTTGAGTTTTGTGCCATCCTGCAGCACAGCTCGATAGCTGTCCTTCCCCAAGACTTCCATTCGGCTGATAAACGAAGTTCTCACAATGTAGGACCTGTGTATGCGCACAAATCCGTTCGGATCCAGGTTTGCTTCAAAGAACTTCATGGTTTTGGCCTTGAGGTGGCTACCGTCTTTGGTGTGCAACATGACGTAGTCATCCTGTGCTTCCAGCCACAGCAGTTTTTCAACCGGAATCAGGTGAATCTTGTGACCGGTCTTCACCACCACGCGCTTCAGAAACTCGATGCGCTCATCCTTATGTTTGAGCAGGTCGCTGATGACCTGCTTGTTGCGTGGTTGATCTTGAAGGAAAAGTTTGGCCCGTTTCACGGCTTCGGCAAAGCGCTCTTTGGAGTAGGGCTTTAGCAGATAGTCGGCGGCGCTGACCTCGAATGCTTTCAGGGCGTATTGATCGAACGCCGTACTAAAGATCACCACGGGTGGTTCATCAATTATCTCGAGCATTTCGAATCCTGTCAGCTTGGGCATCTGGATATCGAGGAAAATCAAATCCGGGCTAAGCGCGTTTATCTGCTTTAGGCCATCGAAGCCGTTGCTGCACTCTGCTGTAATCTCGATATCAGGGAAGTCCTGCAGATATTGCCTGATGACCGTACGCGCCGGCGCCTCGTCATCGATGATGATTGCAGATATTTTATTCAACCTTAATTCTCCTCGACCGGAATAAACATATTGACGCGAAATCTGTCTTCTTCTTTTTCAATATCGAGTAAATTGACGTGGTTATACATCATTTGCAGACGGTTTCGCACGTTGCTTATCCCGATTCCTTCTCTGTTAGAAGTTACAGCGTCCGGATCAAAATTGTTCTCCACGGTGATCTTCAAGAAGTTGCCATTCTGCTGGCACTTGAACTTGATATCAACCGGTTTCAGGCTTTCATAGACGCCGTGTTTGATGGCGTTTTCGATTAGCGGTTGAAATATCATGCTTGGTACTCTCTTGCTCATGCAGGTTGACTCAACGTGCTGTGTAAATCCGAGTTTGTCGCCAAAACGCACTTTTTCGATATCCAGATAGAGCTTGAGTGAATCCAGTTCCTCCTGCATCGTATTTTTTTGCCGTTCACTGCTTGAGAGAGTATAGCGCAAATAGTCTCCCAACTTTATTGTCATTTCACCTGCTTTTTGCGGATCCGTCATGGTCAGAGCGTTGATTGAATTCAGGCTATTGAAAATAAAGTGCGGATTGATCTGGAATTTCAGTGAGCGTAGTTCCGCTTCTTTGACCAGCATTTCCAGTTTCGACTCTTTGATGAGCTGGCGCCTGTAGTTTTCGGAAAAGATATAGACATAATAGAAGGATACGATAAGGAAATAGAACAAGACACCGATGAGTCCACGCCAAACTATGGAGTTGCGCAGGAAGGCGAGATAGTCAGCCTCGACAGCGAACACTTCCGACAGAAATAAGTAGGAAACGCCAAGCCAGAGCACTGAGGTAAAAGCTGACGCAAACAGGTGATGCTCCAGCACCTTGGGCCATCTTAGACGGTCGATGGTGACAACCTTGGTGCTATACCAGAATGCAAGCCCGAGCAGACAATAAAATGCCGTGAATGTCAAACTGTCGATGAGCACCCATTGCAGCGGAAGCTTTTGATGGAGCGTCAACACCACAACATGCACGCTGGCGACAAGCGCCCAGGTGGCAAGATAGAGGTAGATGCTGCGCTTAGAATTCAGAATTGGATGGTCCATTGAAAGCGTAATCCTCAAACGCCGGTTGGCCGTGACACTTTTAGTTCGATAGCGCCAAACAACACCATGCCCTTGATAATGAGTTTGCTGTCTTCCTGCAGGGTAGGCGCTGCCTCGGGTCTCGAGTCTTCCAGTCCACCGAAAATTGGCACGGCGTCGACAACCACGTGCCAGTCATCAGGAACGGTGATCTCGGTGCCGCCGAAAATCGTCAGGATATCCAGATAATTGTCGCCTTTGGCGAGGCGTGCTCTGCTGAAGTTGATCTCAGCGCCACCGAATATGGTGGTGATGCGCCCACCTTCGAAGTTATCTGAAGCGACGTCCCTTTCATTGCCGCCGAAAAATGCCATGGCGCTGAGCCAATTTTGCGAAGTTCTGTTTTTGGTTTGGCCTCTGTTACTGTGCCGCAGCAGAATGGAAACGCCAATGCCTATAAGTAGTAATGGCCAGAATCGCCAAATCATGCGCCAGTCCAGAATGCCAAGGTAACCAAGCGAAAAGACGATACCGATGCCCAGAAATACCCAGCCAGCGGCGCGCTCATCCCTGGCGCTATCCTTTAGTTTTGCAATTCCGATCAGAATAAATATTACCGGCCAGAATTGCCAGACGTCGCCAAAATCGATGATGTCAAGATTGTCGAGCAGAAACAAACCACCAAGTGCGATGAGTCCTATGGCAACCCAGGGGATTTGTTTTGGCGCCGCATGCCTTTTGTTGTGATTGTGCACTGTTTTCTCCTGTTATGAAGGCGTTCAGATGAGAAACCTTATAAGTTGTTGCAGGTATTCGAGCAAAGAGTCAGTCCATTTCTGGTGAAAGTCCGGGATCTCCGGAGGCCCGATTATTCCCAAGAATAAGCCAACGGCGATCAGTAAAACTGCGATCACGAGATCCTTGTTTCTGGCCAGGAGGGTCGCAAGTGACATTGTCTTTCTTCCCATGATTTTGGTCTCATCGAAACGTGGCTCAATATACGGCAAAGCTCAGTTTGAGACCATCGAAAATCGGTGAAGGGAAGAAAAGGGCCGGTGAATGCTCAAAATATATGGCTCTGTAGCTGTCCTGTCAAGGGATTTCCACGTTGCGCTTGTCCTGGTTTGTTGCTATTTTCTGCCAAACATGCCATCAACACATATTCGAAACGGAGGAATGATGAAGCGATTCTGTCTGTTAATTTCACTCGTTGCTTTTCTGCCTGTATTTTCCGCCCGGGCCCAGGACGTGCCAAAAATTCTAAGCATGCAGGACCGTGCAGAACTCCGTGATGCATGGCTCGAGCAGCGGCTGGCCACGGTCTTGCCGGGCTTAATGACACGGGAGGCTATTGACATGTGGGTGATTGTGGCGCGGGAATATAACGAAGACCCTGTGATCAAGACGATGCTGCCGGCGAAATGGCACGCAGCCAGGCGCCGTACCATCCTTGTTTTCTTCGATAAAGGCGAACAAGTCGAGCGATTGGCTGTGGCAAGATATGACATCGGCGATTTCTTCAAGAAAGCATGGGACAAAGAAAAGCAGCCTGACCAGCTTGCCAGGTTGGCTGAAATCATCCGGGAGAGAGATCCGAAAAAGATCGCCATAAACTATTCCCGTGACTTTGCACTGGCTGATGGTATCACCTACAGCGAATATACTGCGTTGATGGAGGCTTTGCCGCAGAAATTACAGGAGCGCATCGTCTCCGGAGAGCGCCTGGCCATTGGCTGGCTGGAAACACGTACGCCCGAAGAGCTGTCGGTGTATTCGAGCATCTGTCGCATTGCTCATGAGGTTATCCATGCCGGTTTTTCGGACAACACGATCCAGCCCGGCTTTACGACGACATCAGACGTGGAGTGGTGGTTTCGCGAACGAATTCGGGAGTTAAAGCTGACAACCTGGTTTCATCCGTCCGTTTCTGTGCAGCGTGCGACAGAGCCGGGACGCTCCGGCAGCTTCGCGTCGAAGCCAGAGTCGATGACAATTGAGCGTGGCGACTTGTTGCATGTCGATTTTGGCATCACGTATCTCGGCTTAAACACAGACACACAGCAACATGCGTACGTACTGAAGCCGGACGAGCGCGATGCGCCAGCCGGTCTGAAGAAAGCGCTGCAGGCCGGCAACCGGTTACAGGATATCCTGACTTCGCAGTTCGAGTACGGTCGCACCGGCAATGAAATCCTTGCGGCTGCGTTGAAACAAGCCAAAGAGGAGGGCTTGAAACCGAGCATTTATACCCACCCGCTTGGATTTCATGGACATGCGGCCGGGCCGACGATCGGTCTGTGGGATCAACAAGAAGGCGTACCCGGCAAAGGAGATTATGAGCTTTATTATGACACGGTGCATTCAATCGAGCTGAACGTGACAACGACAATTCCGGAATGGGAGAGCAAAGAGATAAGGATAATGCTGGAAGAGGATGCTGTGTTTACGAAAAGTGGTGTTCGCTATCTGGACGGCCGGCAGACAGAGTTGATTTTGATTCCCTGAGTTGCAGGTACAGGTCTTCAATCGTTCAGGTGACCGGGCATCAATTTTTGTGCTGAACTCTTACGTTCTTGGGCGAGGCTGGCGGCAAATCTATGGCGCCACTACCGCCGGCCTCATACGCACCGATGTCTGGCGCGTTGCCCTGGGGCACCTGGCTACCGGCGATGTCCTGTTCCAGGCCAACTTCTGTGGCCGCGTCAATGCACGGTGAATTATCCGAGAGTTTGATGTCTGCGATCTTGTTGGGCGCGGCAGAGCTCAGCCCGGGATCGGATGTCAGGGAGTGTCCGTCTCCGCCATAAGCGCGTTGCCAACCTTCGAAGTCTACGTCATCGCTTTCCGCTGCTCCGTTTCTGAAGAAGATGCCGTCTCTCTCATTGTAGTAGCTGTTGTAGTCGAACGCATTTTGATGATCATCGGGCAGCGATTTGCTATCGGCGATCAAAATTTGACGGTAACAACTATAGAACAGATTGTTCATGATTGTGTTACCGGTGGGCGAGTTGGTTTTGGCGGTCTTTGGGTTGAATATAGAAATCCCAATAACGCAATCTGATACAGTATTATTGAAAATATGATTGTTACGTCCGACCTTTTGGTGGTCGACAAAGTGGCTGGAGACGGCTAGCACGATGACCCCGGCGTAGCTATTGTGAACAAGGTTGTAAGCAACCAGGGCATCATTGTAAGTTTCGATACCCTCTTCTTCGCAGTCGTGAACGTGGTTACGGGTGATCGTATTTTGATTAACGGAGCGAATCCCCTGATGCACAACGTGGTGAATATGGTTGCGATCAATGATATTATCCACCGAGTGCACCTTGATGGTTATGCCCACGACACAATTGTAGATTTCACTATTTCTGACGACGTTGCCGCGTGCGCTGTAGTTGTGGTCCGCGCCTGCGGTTCCGATATAGACGCCCGCGCCCTCCTTGTGGTCGCCAACGTCATGGATGATGGTGTTTTCCACCAACGCATTTGCTGTGTTGTGATTCAAACCTATACCGACCGGGCTACCGGGACCGGTTTTTGTGATGTTTTCGATGACGCAGTTGCGCACCGTCAGCATCTCGGAATTGATAGCATAAATCCCCATGTCGCCCCAGTCCAGAATGTGGATATCCTCAATGGTGAAGTTGCGAACCCCGTCTGCCCGAATGGCATCGTCAGACAGCTTGCCGTCTTTTGTGCCGATCATCCTGGGCCTGTCGCCGGCGCCGTACGCCGTGATGGTCAGGCCGTCCCGACCTTCCAGATGCTGGCCGTGCCATGCTTCACCCCGCTTCAGTAAAACGATATCACCGGAACCGAGATCGGCTGCATTCACTTTGCTGAGCGTTTGCCAGGCGCTGTTCTCTGAGACGCCAGAGTTGCTGTCATTGCCGTTTCTCGCATCGACATAGTATGTCTCCGCAAAAACGGCAGACGCCAGAAAAAAAGCCGCAAACAGGGCGAAACTTATGCTGCGTAACATCAACTTGCTCCGGTTTGGTGGTGATACAGTTCGTTGGGGTAAGAGAAATAAAGCATGATAGAGCCGATTGTGAGAAGGACTACCAAACATATGTCGGAGTATCGAACCTGCAAGTGTTCATTTTGAAGAAAACTTCATATCTCACATAGGACCGGCAACACTTCAATGCTAAGGAGCATCAAGTAGCAAAAACAGTACCAGTGACTCGCATGGAAGTCAGCCGATGATGCGCGTTCAAAATGTGCAATTGGCGATTCTTGTTCAGGCCCGTAATTCGTTTTGGTAATCAATGAGCTTCAAGCCAGTTGGGGCCGACGCCGATTTCAGCCTTGATAGGTACGTCGAGCGGTATGGCATGCTCCATTTCCCATTTAACCAGCTCCTGTACTGCGGGGCTTTCCGATTCAGGGGCTTCAAATACAAGCTCATCGTGCACCTGCATGATCATTTTGGTTTCGTAGCCTTCCCTTTGCAGTCTGCGCGAAATATTGATCATGGCCACTTTCAGGAGTTCTGCGGCTGTTCCCTGAATTGGTGTGTTGACGGCCGTGCGTTTGGCAAACTCGCGTATGTTGCGATTCTTGCTGTTGATCTCGGGGAGATAACGTCGTCGGTTTAGCAGTGTGGTTACATATCCGTGTGTTTCCACCTGCTGGTGCATTTTGAGGATAAATTCCTGAACCTTGCCATATTGCGCAAAATAGCTGATGATAAATTCGCGTGCTTCTTCATTCGAAATGTTGAGGCGCGAGGCCAGGCCGTAGACGCCCATACCATACATAATGCCAAAATTGATTTCCTTGGCCCGGCGGCGATGTTCATGGGTCAGCTCTTGCGAGTCAACTCCAAAAACCAGAGAAGCGGTTTTCGTGTGAATGTCTTCTTCGTTGCGAAATGCCTCCAGAAGCACGGGATCCCGTGATAGATGCGCCATTACGCGCAGCTCGATCTGCGAGTAGTCAGCGTCGATGATGACGTGCTGGTCATCACATGGGATGAAAGCCCGCCGGATTTCCCTCCCCATGTCAGTTCGGATGGGGATATTCTGCAAATTCGGATCGCTGGAAGATAGACGGCCGGTAGCGGCTACGGTCTGATTGTACGATGTGTGCAAGCGTCCGGTCTCGGGATTCATCATCAGCGGCAAAGCGTCAACATAGGTGGACTTCAGTTTTATCAGCTCGCGATAGTCCAACAGCGTTTTTGGCAGCTCATGAACTTTGGCCAGTTCTTCCAGTACCTTGGCGTCCGTGGAATAGCCTGTTTTTGTGCGCCTTCTTCTCGGCAAATTTAGCTTTTCAAACAGAATTTGTCCGAGCTGTTGCGTGGAGTTGATGTTGAATTCCTCGCCCGCGATATCGTATATCCTACTCCTGAGCTTCTCCAGCTTTTTTGCCATTTCTTGAGACATCTTGTGCAGGAATTCAAGGTCCAGCGCAACACCGTGCCGCTCCATTTGACGCAAGACATCGATGAGCGGCAACTCCACATCCCGAAACAGGTTTATGAGGTTGCCATTCTGTAATTGCGGTTCGAACAGCTCCGTGAGCTTAAAAGTAATATCTGCATCTTCGCAGGCATAGCTGGCCACTTTCTCTGTCTCGATCTCCGCGATATTAAGCTGATTCTTGCCCGTTCCTAGTAGCTTCGAGGTAGAGATTTTCTCGTAGTTCAGGTGTTCTCTTGCCAGGGCGTCGATATTGTGCTGGCGGAGTGTTGGATTGATAAGGTAGGACGCAACCATGGTATCGAAATGCAGACCCTGCAATTCGATACCATGGCGCGCCAGCACGATCATATCATACTTAATGTTGTGGCCTGATTTGTTTATCTTAGAGTTCTCCAGAATCGGCTTGAGGTAAGCATCGAGCGCCAATGAGCCGAACAGCTCACCATCCGTCTTCAGATACATATCGCGCAAAACCGCATTGACGCCGTCGCCACCGGCGCGCCGTTCCAGGTAAACCGGCACATAGTAGGCCTCACCGGACTTGCATGAAAACGCGATCCCCACAACTTCGGCGCGCATGGGGTCACGGTCTGTTGCCTCAACATCAACCACAATGAATTTCGACTTTTCCAGCTCGCGAACCATTTGCTGCAACTGCTCTTGTGAGTCGATGATATGGTAAGCCACTTCGGACGTCGTTTGGTCTGACTTAAAGCGCTCGAGCATGCTGTTGAATTCGAGCTCGTGCAGAAGCTGGATGACTTGTTCGCGATTTGGCTCCGTTCTCTTCAGAGTCTCGAAATCCAGGTCAAACGGCACCTCTGTATCGATCTTAACCAGTTTCTTCGACAGCAAAGCTTCTTCGCGCTGGGTCTGCAGATTCTTGCGTACGTTGGCGCGGCTCACCTTGTCTGCGTTTTCGAGCACACCTTCAACGCTGCCAAATTCTTTTATGAGCTTGACCGCTGTCTTTTCGCCCACACCTTTGACGCCCGGCACGTTATCCGATGTGTCTCCCATAAGTCCCATATAATCGATGATCTGATTCGGTTCCAGGCCCACTTTTTCGCGCACGCCCTGTTCATCGAGCACTTCAACAGCTTCGCCGCCGCGTTTGGGGTTGTAAAGCTTGATACCCTTGTCGACAAGTTGCATGAAGTCTTTGTCGCCGCTGACGAGGTACGCTTCGAGGCCCTGTTGTTGGGCCCGCCTGGCAAGGGTGCCGATCACATCATCTGCTTCAAATCCGGGGATCTCCAGAGTGGGGATGTTGAGGGCTCGCAGCACCTCAAGGATTTTTGGCACCTGATCCCGCATATCATCCGGCATTTTCTGGCGGGTCGCCTTATATTCCTTATACTGCTTGTGCCTGAAGGTTGGTCCCTTGGGGTCGAAGACAACCGCGAGATAATCCGGATTCTCATTGTCGATTATCATGAGCAGAAACCGAAGGAAGCCAAAGATAGCGCTCGTATTTTCTCCGCGTGAGTTGATTAGCGGATTGTTAATGAAAGCAAAGTAAGAGCGATAGGCGATGGCTGAGCCGTCGATGAGAAACAGGGATTTCGAGGACATTTAATGGGTTCCGGGCGTTAAATTCTTTGTCAATTAGGATATATCGCAAATATAACGACAACAGGACATAATAATCAAACCTTACTTTTGTGGTTTGACTGTTAGCTGGTTTTTCAGTAAGATTGAGTCACCGTTCACAAAGAAAGGAGTTTCCATGGCTACGAACACGCCAAACACGCCAAACACGCAAATAAACGTAGAATTAGGAGAGAAGGAATCTGAGGGTATCTATTCGAATCTCGCCTTGATTTCACATTCGCCGGCGGAATTCGTTCTGGATTTTACGCGTATGCTTCCGGGCGTGCCTAAGACCCGGGTGTATGCGCGTATCATCATGACGCCGCAGCACGCGAAGTCTTTTCTGAGAGCGTTGGATGAGAACATCAAGAAGTATGAAAAGCAATTTGGTGAGATAAAAGTCCACGGACAACCGAACCTGCAAAACCCGATTGGGTTCAACGCGCCTCAACCTCAGCCGCAGGATGAGAAGAAAAAAGAATAGGGCTCAGTCTCTGGAGTGCTGGCCGGTTGGCTCATTCCACGGGCCGCAAGGCCAGTTCTCCGATTCCAACCAGCCGGGTTTATTCATAGATCAGAAACATGATGGTATCCAACAAGTTGATATTTAAACTCTTAAGCGCCTGGGGGTAATGGATTGTTGGGGCATGGATTGCGAGGAGCATTCCCCAACAATCCATCAATCCATTACTCCATAACCCCGTAACCCCTATTTTATCAATCACTATTGCATACCATATCTGCAAGATTCATCAATTCAAAACAATGGCTTGCCAATCAATTCGAACAGCATGAAGATGATAAAAAACAGTGTGCCGCCGCCAAATATCACCATGGCGCCGAAAACCATCAGATTCTCTTTCATTTCCTCTCCATATTCAAGTGCAGGCTCAATACTAATCCTGGCATCCGACACGAGTTTTGCCTGGCAGGCCAGTCGAATACCGCTTTTCTCATCGCAATGTAGTTTTTCTTTCCAGGTCATCGGCGAGAGGCAATCTTTCGGTTCCGCCTTGATCCGGTCTGTACCACACAGTCCCAATCCACGGCAATTCAGCAGCTTATTCGGCCCGCCATAGATGGGGATATTATTCTGGCGAGCAATCTTTCTGATGTCCAGTCCTTCTTCAGCCGTTATCGTCACATCAGGCTCCTGAAATTCAACGGACGGCATGAGTTTCCTCCTTTGGTTTCGTTGGTCCGAACGTCCACAGAAATGATTAGAATTTTTGCCGTGAAACTTGTTGCGATGTTACGGAAGCAATTGGGCTTAGTGCGCCTCAGCACTTTGTTGGGCCAAACGGTCCTGAGCGACTCTGGCCATCTCAGTGCCGGGATAGGCAGCGATGATCTGACGCCAGTAAGTCTCCGCTTCCTCGTGGTTATGTATGGCGGCATTGATCTCCGCCAGGTAATGCAGTGCGAACGCGTTGTTCGGTTCTTTGTCGAGGATTTCCTGCAGCAGGGATGTTGCTTTCTCGTTATTGTCGAGGTTATGATAGGTTAAAGCCAGGCCGATTTTCGCATCTTTGCTGTCGGGCTCAATCTCCAGGTGCATTTCATAGTATTCTTTGGCTTTTTCGTAACTGCCGGCAATGGAAAACATGACCGCCAGGCTGTCTATTGCCACCGTATCTGTAGGATCATTTTCAACTTTCTGTTTGAGCCGGTTGAGAGTCTCATGCACCTGGTTCATTGCCGCCATGCTCGGCGCTTGCGACTGTTCCGCATTGCCTCCGTTTGCCGCTTGTTGGATAGGCGCGGGGTCTTCATTCTTCCAGAAAAGCAGAACCACAATAAGCGCAAACAAGGGGATGAACAGAAAAGCCCCAAAGGTGTTCAACCAGCTCTTGGTCGATGCGCTGGCTTCTTTCTGCGCTGTCTCTTCGGAGTCCGCTTTTGATGATGAGTCTTTGATGGCCATACCGCAGGCATGGCAGAAGCTGGCTTCATCTTTGAGTTTTTCGCCACATTGAGAACAAAACACGTTTATATGCCCTCCTTTTTAACGACAAGGTTTTCAAAAACACGCTCCAATTTGCTAATCTTCTGATCTTTTTTCTGCTGTTGATAAATGAGCAACAGGTTTCGGATCATCCTGATAAAGATGTCTCGCGGTCTTGATGGCGAGAAATGTGCGCTCCTGGCCGTGTAACCTAGCTGACGCACGAGTCGTTCACAGTCCGCGCGGGATAAAATTTGTCCGCGATTGAAGGCATCAATGTAGATGCCATCAGAATTATCGCCATACTTCACCATGAAATGTCCGGGCAGCCCCACGCCTCGTACCGGCAGCTCCAGCCTTTTTGCAAGGAACAGATATACCGCAGAAAGACTGATGGGAATACCCATGCGCCTATCCATGACGCGATTGATAAAACTGTTTTCAGCGTCATAGTAGGTCTTGCGATTGCCACGGAAGTTCAACTCCTGAAACAAGTATTGATTGAGCTTTGCGATTCTTTCGAGTTCGTGGGAAGCGTTTTGCGTTCGTTCCTCAATCTCTTTGGTATAGTAGTCAAGCCTGCTGGTGTAAGCGGCGGTGTCCATGGAAGGATATTCCAATTTTGCGAGCAAGAACACGGCTGTCTCCAGATCGAACTCGGTTCGGCAAAGGCTGGCAAAGTCTTCTCTGAGCGCCGCCACCCTTGTGTCTTCCAGAATATTCCTGATTTCGATGCGAATCCGGCCTTCGGCGTCGCTGTCAGCCGTATCGCGCAACAGCGGCTCAGCAGCAGCGCCCGCCTGTTTCAGCTTTTCTCTTGCAAGGTTGCGGATGCTGATATCGTCATCTCCGAGCAGCGTAATTAGCGCTTTTATCTCTCCGTGGCTCAACTTCATAGCACGCTCACAATCATCATGCGTTTCGTTTGAAAGGATTCTTGCCAAATCGATTTTCCTGACCGTGCAAAAGGCGGCGAATGTTATCCCGGTGTGTAAAACAGATCAAACCCCCGAGGATGACACTGAACATGATGAATGCATTGGAGAATGTCTTGCCGGTCATGCGGTCCAAGATGAGCAGGATGAAGGGCAGGGTCGATGCTGCCGCAATGGAACCAAGTGATACGTAGCGTGTTGTCACCACCAGGGCTACAAAAACGATCAGGCAGATGAGGGCCGCCCAGGGGCTGATTACGATGAGTACACCGCCGGCAGTGGCGACGCCCTTGCCGCCTTTGAACAACGCCAGCACCGTCCAGATATGGCCGATGACGGCACAGGCGCCGGCGATCATCTGCATCAACTCATGGTCGATTGGCACAGGGTCGACTCTTATTTTCGAGACCAATGCCGCAGCCAGCATACCCTTGCCGATATCGACAAGCGCGACAATCAGGCCAGCCTGCCAGCCAAGCACCCGTAAAGCATTTGTGCCGCCGGCATTGCCGCTGCCGTACTCCCGGATGTCGATGCGGCGCGTGATTCTGCCCCAGACCACGCTGGTGGGAAATGAGCCAATGAGATATGCCAGCAGCGCAACAAGAATAATCGAATACATGGTTCTATTCTCCTAAAAACGCAACACCTGCCGCACCCGGGCCCGCATGTGCGCCGAGGGCAGGCGAGACGTTGGTGGTGATGATGTCATCTACATCGAATTTTGATCTGATTTGATGTTCCAGCCAGGCAGCTCTCTCCGGAGCGTTAGCATGTGCGACGGCAAAGCGCAGGTTCTTTTTGTCTGCAGTCTCTTTGCAAACCAGCGCCATTATCTTTCTTAAAGCCGCCTCATCGCTGAACGCCCTGGCTATAGTCACTGCTTCTCCGGCACTGTTCAGGCTGATAATGGGTTTGAGATTCAGGGTATTGGCAATCAGGCCGCGGGATCGTCCCAATCGCCCGCCGCGGATGAGATACGCCACCGAGCGAAAGGTGACAAAGAAGCGCGTGTTGGCGATAGCCCGTTTTGTTCTGGCGATGACCTCAGAGAGCTCGCAGCCCTGTTCAATGGCATCGGCTGCCTGCGCAACGATTAGACCAAGGGCTACGCTTGTGTTTTGACTGTTCAGAACGTGAATGTTGGCCCTGTTTATAGATTTGGCCGCTGTCTGTGCGGCTTGCAATGTGCCGCTCAACGCGCCGGAAAGCATGATTGCAAGCACCTGATCATAGTGCCCAAGGACTTCTTCAAAAGCGACCTTGAAGTCGCCGGGCGCCGGCTGAGAAGTCGTCGGATAGTGTTGATTTTGGGCCAGCAAGCGGTAGAATTCACGCGGTGTAATCGTGATTTTATCGATGAAAGTCTCGTTCCCAAAGGTAAGCTGGATGGGTACGGTTTGAATATTATGACGAATGATATATTCCGGCGGCAGATCGCAAGATGAGTCGGTTACCAGGGCGATGTTGCTGGCAGCCTTCTTATCGAAGCCGTCGGAATGCTGTTTGCGCATATCGTCAAACTTCGGGTTGCTGACGCGGCCGAATTGACCCGCAATATCAAACACGCGCTGAGGCTCATTTGTGTGAATATGCAAACGAATTTTCTCACTCGAACCGGCCACAATAAGAGAATTACCCAGCGCAGCTATCTGGTCACGTAGTTGGCGACGGTCAATATTTTCGCCTTCGAGAAAGCACTCTGTGCAGTACTGAAAGGCGATATCCTGGGGCGCCTTCTCCACTTTGGCCCGCAGGATCCTCAGGTCTCCGAGTCCCACGGCTTTTTCCAGCTTTCCTGACTGCAAGAAATGGAGAATGCCTTCCAGTAGATGCACGAAACCCTGTGCTCCGGCATCGACAACACCAGCGTTGGCCAGAAGCTTGAGCCGCTTGGGGGTTTCTTTCAGAGAACGTTCAGCTTCATGCAGGCCGGTCTTCATTAAATCCAGAAAATCATGAGCATGCGAGCAGTGTGACTTGATCTTTTCGGCCCAATCGTGTATTACGGTCAGAATGGTGCCTTCCTGTGGTTCACTGATGGCTTCGTAGGAAGAATTTCGAGCCTCTACGACGGCGTCTGCAAACTGATGCATGGTGATACGGTAGTGCCCCTTGACTTTCTCAGAAAGACCTTGAAAGAATTGCGCCAGGATAGCACCTGAATTTCCGCGCGCGCCCATCAGAGCCGATTCGGCGAGGTGTTGACTCATCACCGATACGCTGCGGTGGTGGCAATTGATGGCGGCTTCGGCGATACTTTGCATCGTCAGGGCCATATTTGTTCCCGTATCATTGTCTGGAACCGGAAAGACATTAATGCGATTGAGTGCGTCCTGCATCAAAATGACACGTCTGGCTCCTGCAATAACTGCTTGCTTCAGGCGAATACCGTCTATGTAGTTGATTCGCATAGATATTTGTGTGGTCGCATGCATTGTTGAATTTTTAATGTAACCGCATTCTGACTAAAAAGCAAGAAAAATGTCCGACGCAAAATGCGGGTTTCCCTTGCCAAGTTGTTGCAAGAATGTTAAATTTAAGGCTGTGTCCGGTCGCGGGAAAAAGAGAACGCTTAAAACATGACACCGGTAATAGAAGCGCAGCGCATGCATAAAATCCATGTGGAACGATAACCGTACTCGGACGTGTAATAGCTTCGAATTAACCTCAAGTTCACAGAATCCAACACGAAAACGTTTTTTGCGATGGGAGATGCGATGAAGGCAAAGAGTCTTGTGATCTTGCTATGTCTGCTGTGTTCCACAGCCGCCTACAAAACCCTGAGTGCACAAACCGCCGAGGAACTGAATGTTCAGGCCATGGAGTTTATTGCTGAAGGCAAAATCAATGAGGCCGTGGATGCGATACGCAAAGCCATAGAAACGGATTCGACTTATGTCAAGTCCTATATTAATCTTGGTTTTATGTATTATTCCAACGGCATGTTGGAACAAGCTGCGGCATTCTATGCGCGCGCGCTGGAGTTTGAGCCTGAAAACCCGGTTGCACACAATAACATGGGAGCAACTTTGCTGGCCGCGGGTGATATAGACAATGCCATGAAAGAATATCAGCTTGCGCTGAATTATGATCCTGACTACGCCGAGGCGCACAATAACCTGGCTTATGCTCTCTATTCTCTCGGCGCCAATGACCTGGCGATCAAGGCTGCAAACAAAGCGCTGACGCTCAAACCTGACTATGCCCGGGCATATAACAATCTCGGTATGGCATTGAATGCAAAGGGGGAGCATGAAAAAGCGGAGGCCCAGTTTAAAAAGGCGCTTGAAATCTCCCCCAATCTCATCGTGGCCCTCAACAATTTGGGTATTACGTATCGCTTTCAGGGCAAATTTGATGAGAGTATTGCCATGCACCGGAAAGCCATTGCGCTGGACAGCCTGAATGCCGAGTCCTACAACAGCCTGGGGCTCGCTCACATGAACAAAGGCGACATTGATGCATCTATAAAGTGGTTCAAAAGGGCGCTTGAGGTTTCTCCGAATTATGCCATCGCTCACAACAACCTGTCATACGCCTACTATGAAAAGCTGAATTACAGTCTGGCTATGCAGCACGCCAAAGCTGCCGAGCGTAATGGCATGAAGATGTCCGAGGACTACATGGATGACCTGAACAAAGCCCTGGACCCGGCATATATCCGGGCGCGCCACATTCTGGTTAAGACACAAGCTGACGCTGATATGATTCTTACAGAGGTAAAGAATGGTAAAACCTTTGCGCAGCTTGCCCTGGATAAATCCCTGGACAAGAAGAGTGCTTCGAAAGGCGGCGACCTCGGATACTTCAAAAAAGGAGACATGATGCCTGAATTTGAACAAGCCATTCTGCAGACAGATATTGGCATGATAAGTCCGGTGGTAAAAACGGACTTGGGCTACCATGTGTTTCAGCGTCTTAAGTAAGCAGTCAGAAAAGGGCAGGGCGTAGAGTAGGAAGGACGGGTTGACTGAATCTGGTAGCAGGCCGGCCGCCTTTGGTTTGTTACTGCAAGATGGTGAACTTTTGGAGCAAACCGGCATAGTAATTGGCCTGCGCACTTTTGCCGCGTTTGCGGAATCCCTGCTCCAGTATCCGGCACTTTTCGTGCATTTGCTTGGCCAGAAGTTTCCTGGTCTTGTAAGTCAGGCGGGGATTGTCAAGTAGCTTCATGAGCGCGCGCACGCGATATTG
>CAZVSL010000004.1:0-10195 GCA_964629935.1 uncultured Calditrichaceae bacterium
ATCGGTCAGCAACATTGTGCTTTTCCTGGCTCCCGGCAAAGTTGGTTGCGGACCTGGTCCCGCTCTTGCCAGCAGTGTCTGGTACTTCAGAGCTTTTGCTTGGGGTTAAGTTCGTTCTGCCACCGGTTTTGCCAGGCCGTGGGTATGGTTCCACAAATGGCCGAGGCGCTTCTTGCCCTCAAGGGTGGTCTCAAAGTACACACCCAGAATTTTCTCCCGGACTTCCGGAAAATCATGGTGGCGCCCGCGGCCGGTAGCCACGCAATCACCGGCGCCGACATCGAAGAAGCGGTTTTCGGTTCGGACCCTGCCCTGCCACGATGATCCAGTATTCATCGAAATCGTGATAGTGGTTGTCGAACACAGTGTTGCGCGGATACTCAGTAGGGTCGCCGATGTTTTTGGGGTTATCACTCCTGTCGAGGGTGAAGACGCCGGCGCCTCCGGTTTCCTGGCCCCAATGTCCGCAGACGCGCACGAATGTCGCCTCCGTGTTAGCCTGGTTCTGCACACGGAACATACCTTCCTCGCCATCGAGACTTATGATGTCGCCAGACCTGGCTTCATATCTTGTCCGCCCGGTCTCTACCACAGAGTGCCCTCCGCAGAGAAACAGCTTTTCCTTTTGTGCTTTACGAAAAAAGACATGCCTGCCGCCTGGTTTCAGGTTCCGGATTTCGAAGTAGGTCATTTCACACCAGCTCGGCACATTCCCGGCTCCGTTACGTAAGATTGGCATGTCTCTTTATCCTAATTCTGCCGCCGTACAGCCCAGATCATGTAGCTGCTTGATCCAGGCAGACCTGGTTACTTCATCTGTCGTTTCTATTTCGATTCGCGGTTGGGTCATGCCGAGCCGGTGCGCCTTTTCCGCGCCCATGTTATGGTAGGGCATGATTTCTATCCCCTTCAAGCCGGGATAGCGCTCTGCCAGGGAGGCAATTCCGCGCAAATGGTGATGGCCGTCATTTACTTTTGGCGCCAGCGGGCATCGGAGCACAATCGCTGCACCGGATTGATACAGAAAATCCAGGTTGCACAAGATCATTTCATTGCCAACGCCGGTAAATTGCACGTGCTCTTCGACTCCGGTGGCTTTGTAATCATACAAGAACAGGTCCACGTGCGGCAACACCTTCTCGAAATGGCACTGCGGTGCAAACCCGCTGGTATCCAAACAGGTATGCAATCCCCGCTCTTTTGCGGCGCGCAACAAGTTCAGCGTGAAGTCCAGACGCGCCATGGGCTCACCACCTGAGATGGTCAAACCGCCGCCTGAGTGCGCAAAGTACTCTTTGTCGCGCATCACTTCCTGCATTACCTCGACGACCGACATTTCCTGACCGATCATTTTCAGCGCACCGTAAGCGCAGGCATCCAGACAGTGGCCATGTCCGCGACACATCTGATGATTCAAAACATGACTGCCATTGACCGCCTGCTGAGCGCCGGTAGGACACACATCTACACAGGAAAGACAATTCTCGCAGATGTCATCACGAAACGACAATTGCGCCCGAAATGATTGTGATTCAGGATTATGGCACCAGAGGCAGCGCAGCGGACAGCCTTTCAGAAAGACCGTTGTGCGAATTCCCGGGCCATCATGCAGGGCAAAGCGCTGAATGTCGAACACCAGCGCAGTCTGAGTCGAATCGGCTTCGTGATGTCTTTGCGTGGTTTTCATCTCAGTACAACGTCCTCGCCAGGATTTCTAATTGCACGTCGCGCGATAGCTCCACAAACCGGGCGCTGAAACCGCCCACCCGTACAAAAATGTGCTGGTATTTCTCGGGCTGAACCATCGCGTGCTCCAGATCGGTGCGATTCACAACTGTGATCATGGCTTGCGCCCCGCCTTTGTCAAAATAAGCCTCGAGCAAAGCCCTGACTTCCTCAGGCCGGGTGGTGAACAGCTCTTTGCTGAATTTCATGTTCTGCACGGCGCCGGCATGTATGTTCGGGTCCGGTTTTACTATGGAATTCAGAAAAGCGGTCACGCCTTTGCGGTCATTGCCGCTTGAAGGCGCATTGCCGTTGTTCATCGGTTCCGCGGCTTTGCGACCATCTGCTGAAGCCGCGGTTTGATGGCCCATCAAGGTGTTGGCACTGTTGTTGATTATAACAACCAGGTAGGAATGCAGCCCAACTTTGGCGGCCTGGTCGCGCACATAGTTACAAACGTGATTGTGTACTCTGAGCAGCATGCTGTCGGCTATTTCATCGTCGTTGCCATATTTCGGGCATCGGCGCATGAGCTGGCGTTCGCGCTCATAGCCTTTGAAATTGGCATCTAAAGCGGCTAGCAACGCCTCAAAATCCAGCACCTTCTTTTCATACACGAGCTCACGAATGGCAGTCAGGCTATCGGCTGTGTTGGTGTTGCCATAGGTCTCGAAGGTTCCGCCAAGATAGCGGATACCGCCGGAAAATGCGCCTTTGCCCCGCTCCAGGCAATCATCGTAAAGCATACTCATATAGAGAAACGGCGCGCTTTCGCCGGCGATTTTGTACTCCAGCACTTCCTGTTGCGCCATCAAGTCAGTGAAAAACTCGACCTGTTTTTTGTAGGCAGCCCACAGGTCATCAAAGGTCTTGAAATCTTTGAACTCGCCAAGCGCCAGACCGATCTTCCTCCCGGTCATGGGATCGATGCCGTTGTGGAGCGTGACTTCCAGCGCTTTCAGCAGATTTATGACACCGCTCGGCGTTCCAAAGCTTCGGTGCTCGAGGATGTACTCGCCGCAACCGTAGGGGACGTACTGTTCGGCCTCTTTTTCTGAAAACCCGAATGCATGCACCACTGCCGGTATGTTGACATCATCGTTGTAGAGCATGGGATAAGTACGGCCTTCGCCGATCACCTGCATGGCTTTGTCCATCAATGCCGGATTTTGGCCTTTGTAGAAACGCAGGGAAAGCTGCGGTTCCACCTCAAGTACGGTACGGCTTGCTTCCATAGCGAGTAAGGCAAACTTATCCGCGTTAACAGCATTTGGCCTGCCTTTTCCGCCAACAATGACCCGGTTGTGCACGACAGTATTACGATCTGCCATGAGCTGCCAGATAGACTGCAACAAGCGTAGTGCTTCGTCTTTAGTGAGCGTACCATTTTCCAGATCCTGCACATAGAGGTCGCCAAGATACACGTCCATGCGGCCATGATTGCGCATATCGGATGCCAGGGCATACAGCCAGAAGAGCTGCAACCCCTCGCGCAGTGTTCTCGGTTTATCCCGGGTGATTTTTCGCAGGACAGTCGCCATCTGTGTCAACTCGCGGGCGCGTTCCTGGCGGCCCTCGGCCAGCGCCAGCTTGTCAGCCTGGCTGGCGTAGAAATCGCACAAGTCGATAAATACATCGAGCGCCATGCGCATGCCGCGGAACAGCTCCACATCACCGCCATCACGCATGGCTTTCTTACGCCGGAGTTCAACTTCCTCGAGCAAGCCCGGGATGCCAAGTTGCATCAACTTCACATAATCGAGGTTGCCGCCGGTCAGCCGATAGAGCGGAAAAGCAATGCCGTGCTCATGCATCCAGTCATCACCGGGCAAGTAGCGCGCCATTTCACTCGGATAAGCAGCCCGCAGCTTGCCGGACGTGTCCTCACCTTGCCAAAATTCGAGCATCTCCATAACCCGCTTTCGGGTTTCCGGACCGATGTTTTCCTGCTGTAGCCGTTGCTCAATCCTGGCACGCTGGCAGTAGTAACCGAAGGCCGTTGGTCCCCATTCGTCCGGGCTGAATCCCACTAACGGTGGATCGATGCGACCGGCGAAAAGGTCTTGTTCCTCGATCTCGGCAAAGAAGCCCGAGGACTGCGTGCGCAAGCACTCTGCCTCGCGGATGGCGGGATGTGCATCCTGAAACCGCTGGTAAGTTTGCGTGAAGCGAAGCTCTCTTGCAAATGACAATTCTTTAACCATTCTTGATTTTTTGTTTGCCTCGGAACAGAAAATTAGTTACTTAGAAAATATAGCATTTACTGGGACTTCTTCTTGTTCTGAAATGACTGATCTTTTGTACTATTTTGATATCGACCTATGAGCACTCAAACGCTGAACCCGCTGAAGATGTACACCAGTGATCTGATCGATCCGGAGGCAGAAATTCATTATGCCGTACACAAGAGCATCAAGAATATTACCATAGCACACAATCATGACTTCTACGAAGTCTTCCTGCTGACGAAGGGCAGTGTGGTCCACATCATCAACGGCAGAAGGCAAATTCTGCAAGCCGGCGCCTTTGTATTCATCCGCCCGCATGACGTTCATTACTATGCCCGCCATGATGGCCACGCCTGCGAGCTGATCAATCTCGCCTTTCCGGAGCAGACAGCGCATGAGCTTTTCGATTACCTGGGACACGGTTTTATGGCTGACAGGCTGCTAAATTCCACCATGCCGCCGTCAACGGTCATTCCGGGCGTGGAGCTCAACATCGTGAAGTCGCATTTGGAAGGACTCAACACCATTGCGCGGACGAGCAAGGCGGAAATCCGAACCCGATTGCGTATCTTGTTGGTCGAGCTTCTCAGCAAGTACTTTCCCGTGAGAAAGCACTTGCAGAAGCGCATCATTCCTGACTGGCTGGAATGGCTGGTCGATGAGATGCAAAAGCGGGAAAACTTTGCCGAAGGCATCTCCGCCATGCAGCGGCTGGCGCGCAAGAGCCACGAGCATCTCGGCCGGCAATTCAAGAAGTATCTGGGCGTTACGCCAACGCAGTTTGTCAATGAGCTAAGACTGAACTACGCCGCGAACCTGCTGACAAATACGGACGATACGATCATGGGGGTGTGTCTGGAGGCAGGTTTTGAAAATCTCAGCCATTTTTATCATTTGTTCAAGAGGCATTATGGCCAGTCTCCGAAACGGTTCCGGCTGTCGCATAAGAGGTCTGGCATACCGGAGTGAGCAAGGACAAGCCGACCGGTCATACCTCAATATGTTAGTACCCTTTATCCCGAACGCCGTATCTTTCAAGCACAGCTTCGAGCTCGTGCCGGCGAAGCGGTTTGATCAGCAGGTCCGTACATCCGGATGCCAGGCACTGCTTGAGTTTTGTTGGGTCATCGTGGGCGGTCATAGCCAAAATGGGTATGTGTTCCGCTTCCCTGTGCTTGCGTATCTCACGCGCTGCGGTCCAACCATCCATAATCGGCATCTCCATATCGAGCAAGATCAACGAGATGCGCTGCTCTGAAAAGCATTTCACGGCCTCCTTGCCATTCGCCGCAAATACCAGACTGACGCGATCGTAGGGTTCCAGGTATGCCTGAATCAATCTTCTGTTGTCATACTGGTCATCTACAACAAGAATTTTCTTATGGCTTAACCAGAAATCGACTCTTTCAATAAACAGATTCTTTTTGATTGGTTTGGTTATGTAATCATCCATGCCACTTTGCAGACATTTTTCCCGATATCCACTGATCGCGTGTGCTGTCACTGCCAGAATTGGCAGGCAGGGCAGCCCGTTTTTCTGTTCCCACTCTCTAATCTTTGCAGTCGCCTGAAAGCCGTCCATTACCGGCATCTGAATATCCATCAGAACCAAATCGTACTCATGTTCACGCACCATGTCGAAAGCGCTGGCACCATTCTCTGCCAATGCGACCTCATAGCCTTCTTTCAACAATATGTGACGCACCAACGCCTGGTTGTTGAGATTGTCTTCAGCAACTAAGATTTTCGCTTTAGGCTTTGCCATGGTTTGCGCCCCTGCCACCGAAATCGCCTGAACCTCAGACTTGCGTGTAGACCCATTGCCGGACAACAGCTCGGCTGCCGCCTGCAACAGTTTGCCCGGTTTCATCGGTTTCAGCACCACTGCATGCGAATGAGCTGCCATGTCGTCACTTTTGCGTGGGTTATTTCTCGCCGAGATCACAATTGTGCGCACAGCATGAAACGCCGGCAATTCTCCGAGCTGTGCCACGAATTGCTCGATATCCATATCTAACTCTTTGTCATCGATAATCACGAGATTGGGCCGGAACGAGCCGCTTTGCAGCATGGCGAAAGCATCCGCGGCCGCGGCCGTTGTTTCCACTTGTGCACCATTGAAAACAAGCAGGCGCTGCAAATAACTTCGCTGAGACGGATTAGCTGAAATGACCAGAATCGAAGTCTGCCCGATCTTATCTTGATAAGACGCCATCTTGCGGTTACCGCTGGCCGGCAGGTTCAGACCGAAGCCAAAACGGCTGCCTTTCCCCGGTTTGCTGGCAAACTGCAATTGGCTCCCCATCAGCTCAATCAGCGATTTTGTAATTGCCAGTCCGAGGCCGGTTCCACCATACTTGCGTGTCGTCGACCTGTCGGCCTGAGAAAACTTGGAGAAAATCTGCGATATTTGTTCGCTGGAGATGCCAATCCCGGTGTCAGATACTTCAAAGATTATCCGCACATGGGCTTCGTCAGTGCCAGCACCGGTTGTTGTGTCGGCAAGCGCTGCTTTCATGGTCACGGTTCCATCCTGGGTAAATTTGATCGCATTGCCGACCAGATTGATCAAAACCTGTCTTAACCGAAGCGGATCGCCTATGACATGCTCGGGGATCCGGGGGTCGATCTGGCACATAAGCTCCACGTTGTTGCTGAGTGACCGCTCTACAAAAATATCCAAAATGTCTTCTAATGTCCGCGGTAAGTTGAACCGAACATGCTCGAGGGTAAGTTGGCCTGCCTCGATTTTGGAAAAGTCAAGAATCTCATTGATCAAATTCAGCAAGCTTTCGGAAGACGAAAGCACAATTTCCAGGTGGTCCCGTGCTTCAGAGGACAACTGCGATTCAAGGGCCAGTTGTGACATGCCGATGATGCCGTTGAGGGGCGTACGGATTTCATGGCTCATGTTGGCAAGAAAATCACTCTTGGCGTTGTTGGCTTTTTCCGCCATGATTTTTGCATCTTCCAACTCGCGCGTCCTTTGCTTTACCATCATCTCGAGTTCCTGCTGGCGCGTCCGCATACTTTGCATACGAAACCAGGAGAGACTCAAGCCAAGCAAAACCAGGGAAACAGTCATTATCACATAAAAAAGCGGCGTTTCATAGAAGTGAGGCAGGAATCGGAGTTCGACATCTGTGCTGGTTTCGCTCCAAACGCCATCGCTATTGCAAGCCGTCACCTGAAAAACGTAGTCCCCGGGAGGCAAGTAGGTATAGTAGGCCACGCGTCGATTTCCGACTTCTTGCCATTTTTCTTCAAACCCGTGCAGCCGATAGCGGAAGCGTACCTTCTCAGGAGCCAATGTATTGATAGCAGTGTAATGAACTTCAAAAGAACTCTTGTCAGGCGTCAGTGTGATCTTGCCGTTCAGTGGTTTGTGCTCATCATTGACAAGCAACTGTTCTATGTAAACCGGAGATTCAATGTGGTTATCCGATATGGATGAAGGATCGACGACCGCCACGCCCCTCATAGTTGGAAACCACAGTCTGCCGTCGCTGGCTTTGATCCCTGCAGGTGAGCCGTAATTGCACTCGCTGCTGGCCATGCCGTCGGAGGTACCAAACGAAACCACCGAAATCTTGTTGATCTGACCTTCGGCAAATTCGATCAAATCATTCCTTGGCACGCGTGCGATGCCTCGATTGCTGGTAAGCCAGAAATTGCCAAACTCGTCTTCCAGTATGCGGTAGATCAGATCATCGTACAAGCCGTCTGCTGAGGTAAACACCGAAATCGTGTCATCATGGAGCCAGGCGAGGCCTGAGCTTGTACCCGCCCACATCATACCTTCACTATCTTCATGGATGCACCAAACCACGTTGCCCGGCAGGCCCTCATCGACGGTATAGGTGCGCACATGGTCAGCGGAATACTTTAGCAGGCCATTATCGCGCGCACAAATCCAGATGTCGCCCCGGCTATCCTCATGGATCATCGAAACATATTCCGTTGGCAACTCTGGCATGTGATAAAATTTGCCGTCATAAAAGCGATCCACGCCCCCGCCGTCGGTTCCTATCCAAAGCGTGCCTTCTTTGTCGGCCGCAAGGGACGAAACCACATTACTCGATAGCCCATCTTCGATGGTGTAATGTGACGCAACGCCGTCTTTGATTCGGTTCAGGCCGCCTCCATCGGTGCCAACCCAGAGCTCGCCAGGTTTTGTTTCTGTGATTGAAAACACAAAGTTGTGGCTCAGCCCGTTTTCAACCGTGTAGGCGCTGAACCCGTTGCTGTCGTATCGATTCACACCCCCACCCTGTGTCCCAATCCAGACCGCACGATCGCTGCTTTCAAAGATTGCGGTTGCAAAAGAATGTGACAGACCTTCCGACATCCCGAAAGTCCGAACCCGTTTTTGAGTCAGCCGATTCAAACCGCCGCTCCGGGTTCCTACCCAAAGGCCATCCCGGTCAGACATGAGGGACCAGATATAATCGCTGGACAGGCCGGATTCTGTTGAAAATGATTCAACCTTGCCATCGCTGAGCCGAGCTATGCCGCCACCGTCAGTCGCAACCCACAAATCTCCGCTTTCATCCTGACAGATATCCCAGATGATGTTGTTTGGCAAACCATGTTTAGTGGTAATGACCTCGGTTGCAACATCTTCGTATCGTAGGAGACCATTGCCGGTACCTATCCATACTACACCGGTGTCGTCGACGTAAAGCGACAAGATGTATCGGGAATGGCTGCCCTGCACTGCGCTGATGTCAACGGGTTGAACCCGGTCATCCCGCACACGATACAAACCGCCGCCATCAGTGCCTATCCAGATATCGTTCCGGTGGTCTTCAGCAATGCTCCATACAAACGTGCTTTCAAGGCTATCAGACTGGTCGTATACCCGGATGACGCTGTCACCTTCACACACGTCAACACCGTCTCCTCCAGTTCCGACCCATAATCGCCCGGCGCTGTCCTCAAACAAAGCATAGACTTGATTTCCAGACAGGCCGTCTGATTCGGTCAAGCTTGTGAATTTGCCGTCTTTGTAGCGCAGCACGCCGCCGCCATTGGCGCCAATCCGCAGACCTCCGGCTTTGTCTTCCAGCAATGCCCATATTTCATTGCTGGCGCTGCCGGCAACTTCCCGCAGATCAAACGTGGTAAAGCTGAAGCCATCAAACCGCACAAGGCCGTCACGCGTGCCAAGCCAGAGATAGCCATCACGCGTGCGCACGATGTCCTGCACGGAGCTTTGCGCCAGACCGGATTCAGATTGCCACACATCGATCTTGAGATCCGATGACTGTGCTGTGATTTTGGCCGCATCCGCTGGTGTAGGACAGAGAGCATTGTACAGGAGCAAGCCTATGCACAGGCCGACGCAACTCATATACCGTTCAGAGACCACGGTTGTACTTCAACTTTTGGAGTGAGTGGCAATAACGTGCTTATTCTTATCTTTCGGCCTGATGCAGGGGGTTCTTAATGCTTAGAGAGACTCAAACAATACTTTCACAAGATAGGAATACACCCGATGGCTCAACCATCGGATGGAGAAAGCTCAGGCTTTGCGCGCCAGCTTGGTCACCCTGCCCCGCTCATATCACTCCGCAACATAGAGGTCGCCGCGGGAATCGACGCAAACAGCGTGCGGTGCAACGAATTTTCCGGGCTGCAAGGCAACGGCAGGTAAGTTTGGCCAGGCTTTGTCTTGCCAGATTCCGAGATTATCGCCCAGATGCGTAATCAAGCGATTGTCGCGATCAAAAAATGGTCACGCGCGCAAGCAGGTCCGATATGTATAATTCGCCGTCGAATTGATAGAACCAGCACGGCAAGCGCAATTCATCCTTGACAAAGCCGGTGTGCTCGCCATTCAGGGTAAATGTTTGGATGTAGTTCATGTTTGCCTATGGTTGGTACGCTGGCAACATGGGCACATCGGTATTGATATCAGGGCCGAAAAACTTGATCAGCACGAGGTCTTCGGCGCCGGTGTTTTTCACCGTAAGCTTTCCGGCTGCGGCCTCATGGCAGACCAGGAGCTCGTCCAATTGCGGATTCCTGCCTTCAATTGCCAGGCCATCAACGGAGCCTTTGCCCTGCCAGACCAGAACGTTGTAAACACCGGCATCACTGCTCTGAAAACTCTGGCCTGGTTTAACCACCAGCTTCTTGCCGCTAAAGCGGTGTGTGTTGTAGTAAATCCAATATTCTTCCCCACCCGCTTGTTTGTTTTCCTGAATAAGTACCGGCGGTGTATGACGGTTCTCATAGAA
>CAZVSL010000004.1:10205-14517 GCA_964629935.1 uncultured Calditrichaceae bacterium
TTGGTGGGCCAGTCTATGAAATCCAGGATAATGCGCTCGCCATACTTCTCACGGGCTTCCGGCTGTACATCTTTAAACAGCAACTCCTTGTCGATGTGAAATTTGCCTACTCTCGCCTGCATCATGGCGAAGACATCGGAATCTTCCTGCAGCTCGATGGTCAATGCTGAACCGGGCGCATGCAGGACGCCTGCAGGAATATGGAATCCCTCGTCCGCAACCTGGAAATAAGCCCGCGTGTGGCGCAGGATGAGGTCGCTGTTCCAGGCCTGCAGATAAGGCAGCAGGATATCATACTTTTTCTCTCGTGCGATATAGGGATGGACGCCAAAAAACGTCTCAGCGTGTGGTCCCATGTCCACACCCTCGGGGAAGTAGTAAGCTTCCTCCTTTGGGTTTTGGCCAACCAGTGCGGCGTGCTCTTTCATTTGGTGCAGATGCAGCGGCAGACGGTCGGCATAGTCAAATATCTTTGCCAGGCGGTCGAGACCCGGATGCGTGCGGGCATAATCTTTTCCCATGATCATATCTGGCATCAGGTCAACCGCCTGTCTCAACGTGATTCTGTCCTTTGTTGCTATGTTAAGATAACTCAGGCCTTCATCCGGTGGCCCGACTGCATTATCGGCTTTGGTGGTGGACGCAAGCCAGCGTTCGCAAATACCGCCACGCTCACCGAGGTCATATTGGTCCTCGGGCAAACCAAGTCGTCTGCCGGGCGACAAGAACGCCCGTGCCACCCAGGCGGGCTCGAGGCGCAGGATACCGTTGTTTTCTGTAATGGCCTTTTCAACTGCCGTCTTGAGTTTTTTATCGCTCATGTGTCAATTCTCCGTCTTGAGAAGAGAGGCTCTATGTCGTTTCGTGGGTAAAGTCCAAACGTACCATTCTATAAATATGACTTTCAGCCAAAGACAGGTAATAAGGTTTAGCGATTCGGTGCGGATCTTTCGTGCTATTAAGGTACAAAAGGCTAAAATAAGGTTTTTAGTTGGTTGGCATTTCATGCTATTAAGGTACAAAAGATCAAAATAAGGTTTTTAGATTTCAAGACCGTAAGATATTTCATGCTCCTGCGGAGTTGAAAGACCTGCTTCTAAAGGCCGTCATAGGAGGAAGTCTAAGACGGTGGTAGCAAAAATGATGTGCAGCTACCCACGTAGCCAGCTTTCAACGTATCCGGTGAAACCGGTGGAAAGCCGGCCAGCATGTGCCAGATTGATGAGCCGGTAAACCCGTTGACGACTTTCACCCCAAATTTTGCAGCCGCACGCGCCGTATTTTTCATTTCTTCGGCGCAGCGGTGCCGCACGCCTTCAGGTTTGCCATCTCCCCACAGCCTCGCCGGCAGGATACTTTTATGCCGTGCATCAATGGGATCGTCGCACACACACTGACCCACGAGATGGTTGCTGATCGCAAAACAAGTGAGTCCGTGCTTTTTCAGCGCCCGCCATTTTCGGTCCACGTACTTGTCATTTGCAAGGGCTTTGGCGACTTCGAAATGGTCGCCCCAGCATGCCTACTCCAGGCCATCATAACCCCATTGTGAGGCTTTCTGCACCAGGGTTTCGAAGGGCAGATCGGCCCACTGGCCGGTGAACAAAGTTACGGGTCTCGCCATACATAACCTCCGTTAAACTCTGTCATTCAAATTGCTGAAGTCCTTTGCGCCATTCTTGCCAACGCTCTGCAAACGCAATTTCTTCTGCCCGATTTTCATATCCGTTCGAACGACCTTTGAATTCGTTGAGATACCAACTGACCGTGGTAGACAGCCATTCCCGCACGGGTGTACTCCTGAAATTCAGATCACGTTTTACCTTATCGAGACTAAAAACAGCCGTTCTGCGCGTATGAAACGGGAATACGTCGCCATGAGGGTGCGAGCTAAAAGTTTGCTTGTCAAAAATCTCTTGATCGACGTGAACAAATTCAGGCCGGCGTTCCAGAATGTCACAAATGAACCCGAGGTAGTCGTTTAGCGAATAGATTTCCTCGCCGGCCATATTATAAGCCTGTCCGATTGAAGCCGGCTGATTCAGCAACGCAACAAAGCCATCGGCCACGTCTTCGACGCAGACATTTTGAAAAGCGAAATCACCGCTGCCCGGAACTAAAACGGGCTTACCATCGAGAATGCGCTCTATCCAGAAGAACTCACGTTTGACCGGATCATGCGGTCCGCACACGTAGGTTGGCCGGAGCATGCTGACCGGAAATCGCTTCTCGTCGTGAGCATCCCAGAGCACATCTTCACATTTGCGCTTGTTCATGCCATATTCCATGCCGAAGGGATTGCGCGGGAAGAAGTCCATCAAAGCGCCTTTGTCCTGATCTTCCGTAATGGGACATTGCACGTCGTACGAAACCATATAAACGGAAACCGTGCTGCAATGAATAAAGCGCCCGCACTTGCCCTCCAGCATGTCAACAGCAAGCTTCGATTCTTGAGGCGTGTAGGCGACCATGTCATATACAGCATCAAAGGTCGATTTGCCCAGCGCCTGCCGAAGTGATCCCTGATCGGAGCGGTCGGCCGTCAAATACGTTAAATTTTTGGCTTGCGGCAACCGCGACTGCGATTTACCACGCGTCAGAATCGAAACCTCGTGCCCGGCCTGCAGCAGCTTTGCCGCCAACCGAGTGCTGATAAAGCCAGTACCTCCTATGAGCAATACTTTCATTTCTTAAGTTTCCTTTTGATGCCTAATGCTGGAAGCAACATCACCGAACCAACAACATCTTGCCCACCAAACTGCGCCCGCCAGCCTGCAGACGGTAGAAATACATGCCGGAGGCCAGCCCTGAGGCATGAAACTCAACACGATGGACGCCCTGAGATCGGGGCTCATCCACGAGCGTTGCGACCTCACGACCGAGCACATCGTAAACCTGCAACAGAACATAACTCTGCACCGGCAATTGGAATTCTATGGTAGTGCTGGGGTTGAACGGATTCGGATAATTCTGCGCCAGCACAAATGTCCGCGGCTCGCGCGCGCCCGCGGTTGGTTCGGAGACAGAAGTGACAACGACTGAATCAGCCAGAACCAGGAGCCGAGTCGTATACCTGGCCATCGGCACTCTGACCGTGTCGAGCTCAGATGGCACGCCTGAAAAAGTCTCGCCATCCAGCAAATCGGTCAGATAGTAGGTCTTGCTGCTATCGAGTTCCAGCCTGTCAACTGGCAGCTCCAGCGCAACCGTGATATTTGCGCTTCTCATGCTCACGACCCCGAAGACGTTCTCGGAACCCTGCCACCTGCGATAGGCAAATGTGGTATTACTGGGGTCGACTTCCACTTCCTCGAAATTGTCGCTATAGAGCGCCGGATAATTTTGGCGAATGATGGCCAGATCGCGATAAAAAGGGATCAATCCGTCATCGTCCAGGGCGCTGATGGTTTGTGATTTCGAGAATACGAAACTGGACTCATACGGATGGGTTGAAAAGCCGATTTCCTGGCCCTGATACATCAGCGGGATGCCGTGCAGGGAAAACATCAGAGCTGCCGCCATTTTGGTTCTGCTCACGCCGTGGCTCTTGATGAACCGGAACGTATCGTTGTTCTCCATAAACCGCAGGATCTTAGCGTTCGGATGGTAGCCGTTACCGTTGTTGGTGAGCGAGTTGCGCAAGAGGGCGGCGCGCTGGTTTTCGTTGTTGTTGTTGAATATGGTCGGATTGCTGCTTGTGCTGAAAAATGTCTGCCACACCCAATGTGAAACCCAGGTTTCCTCCGGGAACCAGTCGTAGGCGGCATCGAAACGCTCGTCGAAGACCACGCCCGTTGGGTCTGTAGCTTTATCCTCTGCCAGCAAGAAGACGTCCGGTTTGATGCGTTTGAGCGCCAGGCGCCACTTTTTGGCAAACTCCGGATTCCGTGCGTTCGCACCCCAGACCGCATCCACGCGATAGCCATCGATATCAAACTTCTCAATCCAAAGCTTGCCAGCTTCGATCATCATGCGCTGCACTTCCGGGTTGTCATAGTTGAGCATGGGCAGATCTTCCCAGAAGTAATAAGTAAAAGTGACCTCACCGCGTGTGCGCTTATTATAGTGCATGGCATAACGTACGCCATTTTTGATGGGCGCGTAGTAATTATGGTAATGGGAGTCCGTGCCATACTGGCTGGCGTCTTTGGCATACGGATGGTCGATGGAGGTGTGTCCTGGCACAAAATCGAACATGACCCGCAAACCCAGCTCCTTTGCTGTGCGGATGAGCTGCCGCAAATCATCTTCGGTGCCATAATCAGGCCGGATGGCAAAGTAGTCGATCAAATCATAGCCCTGGCCGCGGTTT
>CAZVSL010000004.1:14527-32380 GCA_964629935.1 uncultured Calditrichaceae bacterium
GCCAGATGGTATTGATACCGAGCTCCGCGATCTCGACCAGCTTGCTGGTTATGTCACGGAATTTGCCGGCGAAGACAAAGTTATACGGCGTGATTTCATAGATGATGGCACGGTCGATCCAGGCCGCATGGTCATGCTTTATGTCAAACGCTCGCAGGCCGTTTTCGTCCGCTGTGATAAATGTCTCAGCCGTCACCGTATCGCCGCCTGCTTCCACCACTTCCACCCGGAAGTAGTATTCGCCCGGGAGCGCAGTCTCAGACAGCGTGGCGCTTGCTGTTGCATCGTTTGCGTTGGCAAGTTGCACCGGTTCCGGATTATCCGCAGCCGCCTGCCACGCGAAGCTCAGATCAGCTCCATCCGGATTCTCTATGACTGAAGCGTGCAGTGTCAGTTCCCGCCCAGAAACAGAGGCATACGCGTAGACTTCTGGCTTGAGTTTAAAGCCGAGAGTCAGGCGCAGCGTATCGGAGGTAGCATTGTCAAATCGAGCAACAATGACATTCTCACCCTCCTGCAGCACGACTGAGGCTTCAAATGTGTTTTCCGGCTGTTGCACGGATAGCGCTATGGCACCGCCGTTCACGTCCAGCACGCCGGCTCCACTTACGAGGGTGTCGATTTCACCGCTGATAACTTGCTGACGTGCCCATACCACCGCGTCCTTTTTGTGGATGGTAACTGTCTGCGCGCCAAGGAAATCATACAGCAATAGAAAATTGAAGAAAAGCATGAAATAGCGCAAAATATTCTCCTAATTTGAATTTCAAATGTTGGTCTCACCCCGGCAGCCGGTCCCATTTTGCCAACAGCGATTTTAGCCGCTCAAAAGAGCGCTTGGGCGAACAGTCCTCCCGCACCAGGCCGCCGTTGACGATAAAAGGCCGGAAGTTGGAGAAATCATACCAGTTGATCGCCTTGATGCTCGGTCGGCTGTAATAGAGTGTGTACACTTGTTCGAGCCAGTCAGCCTGCAGCTCTTCATCCCAGTGACGGTACCATTCATACGGCCCATCCGGGATACCGCGCTGGCGATTGAACACTGTTTCCGCTGTTGGCCCGGAGGTGGCGCCGATTTCAGTGATATAAATCGGTTTTCCAAATTGCTCGAACTGCTCCAGTTTGCGCACGATATCGGACAGATCGCGGCGTGGGAAATAGATCTGGATGCCAAGCACTTCGAAATCGACACCGGCTTCCAGCAAATCTGCCACGAACTTGCGCGGTGTGCGCATGGGCCGCCCGGCAGGTTCGTCAGAGCGTGCATAACGGCCGCGCAGGACGTATTCGCCCCACGGACTATTGTGATTCAAAATACGCAGGACATGTGGATTCACTTCTTTCGTTTTGTCACATGCGATGCGGGTGATTTCGGTCATCTGTTCCGGCGTGTGGTGATGGATGTTGGCCCAATCGTTGTACTCATTCATGACCGACCATTGCAACACCTTGTTACCGTAGTGGCTTACGAGATCTTGCGTGTGGCGTTCAACATACTGCTTTAGCTCATCAAAGTTCTTGTTTGCCAACCAGTCTGGCGTCACGATTGGATGGAACCAGAATAGGGGTCGGCCCTGAATTGTGATATTATTGTCAAGCAGCCAGCGCGTGATGTTGTCTTTGACACCCCAGTTGTAGACGCCCTCGCGCGGCTCGAACACTTCATACCAGGTGTCCCAGATATAATGCGTGATGGTGGCAAAATTAAACGCTTCAACAAAACGCTTGGTGAATTCTTCAGATTTGGCCCAGATATACTGACGCGTTTCACAGCCAAAATAAACAGTATCCTGTCGATTTTGCCTTTCGATCTCGTGTCGTGCTTTTTCCAGTTCTATCTTTTCGCCAGCCCACAACGCATACTTCAAGCTCTTGTCAGCGAGCCTGGCGCAGGCTTCGCTGCTGTGCTGCTTTTTACCCGCAGCTTCAAACAGTTCTTCAGAAAGATCGAACAGATGGTCAACTTCAGCCGAGAAACTGACGCCGCTCTTCTCGTAGCGTGCGCGAACGCCCCGGTTGCGAACGACGCGGGATTCGGCAAATTCATAATTTAGATTGTGGCGGGCGCCAGCGAAATCTTTTAGCGTATACAGCTCGCCGGCGTTGTCAGCTTGCAATGTAAGCATACCGAAACCTGCCACAAACCAGGAGCAATTAACCGAAAACTTCTTGTTGCCAATCTCCTGCGGCACCACAATGCCCTCGCGGCTCACCTGCACCGGCGATTTAAAAGGATCGTCATGTTCATCCGCCAGGTAGCCAAATGTCAGGTCTGACATCCACGGATGGAGATGTGGCCTGAAAATGGCATCGTTTTGGGTTCGGGCAAATACTGTCCCCCAACCGGAGATGAGCGGCGAGGCTGCCACGGCTGCCGCGCCCACGGCGCTGCTCTTCAAGAATTGTCTACGAGAGATAGTTTGCATCATCACTCCTTTAAGTTATAATGGCTATGCTCGGTATTCAGGCTTCAGCGCAAATGCACGCAGAACGTGGTTCCGGATGCAAGAAGCGCAGGCTCCGAAATTACGCGTTTACTTACTTCGGCGATAATCGGCCAAATTCATCAGTCCTGAGCCGCCCATTTCTCTTTCAACGCCAGCAAGCGGTCTGCTGCCGCCTTCTTCTCACCTTTTGGCGAACGCAGAAGTCCACCGTTTTTCAGGAAGCCATACGGATCGACAAAGTCATACCAATTCGCTGTTTCGATGTTGGGCTTGCTGTAGGCGTAGGTGAAGATGTATTCCAGCCAGTCGGCTTGCAGCTCCTCGTCCCAGTGGCGCCGCCATTCATACGGCTTTGCGGACCACGGTGTGTCGTCGTGGTCGAGGAATTCCTGCGTCACGCCCATGGAGGGCGAGCCCACCTCAGCAAGCTGCAATTTCTGATCGAATTCTTCGTATCTTTCCAGAAGCTGCACGCAGTCAGAATAAGGTCGCCTGGTAAAATACATCTGCGCCCCGATGATATCGAAATCCACGCCGGCTTCAACCAATTGCCGCGTGAATTGATATGGTGTGCGCTGCGGATACTTTGCCTTGCGTTCATGCCATTTGCCGCGCTGCACGTAGTCTGCAAACGGGCAGCAGTTGTTCACCAGTAAACGTACATCAGGATTTGTGCTGCGCGCCACTTCACAGGCAAATTTGGTCAGTTCGATGCTTTGCTCATGATTCAATTCGAGCTCATTGGCCCAGTCATGCACTTCATTCACGACTTCCCAGACAGCGATATCATCGCCATAATGTCCAACAACGGTCTTTATATGATCTTCCAGATAAGTAAGCAATTGCGAATAGCTTTTGTTTTTAAGCCATTCCGGCGTGACCCATGTATGTACCCAATAAAGCGGTCGCCCCTCAACAACGATATTATGTTGTTTCAAAATTGTCAACAATTCATCCCGCTCGGCAAATTGCTTTTGCCCTTCGTTTGGCTCAAAGTCGACAAAATCGCCGATCAGATAATGCGTAATGGTTGCGTAATCGAACAGCTCGACAAATCGTTCCAGAAAAAGCTGCTTATTCATTTGGAAGTAGCCGCGTGTATCACAGCCAAATTTGAAATCCGTCCTGCTGCCGTTGTTAAGTAGCTGATAACGAGCATGCTCAAGCTCCATCATGTCGGCGGCATGCATTCCGTATTGCAAAGCTTTCTGAGCAGAAATGCTGCAAGCATTGCTATTTTGTTGTTTTTTTACGGCGTCATCAAAGAAATCGGTAGTCAATTCCAGATAAGCTTTTATTTCTGAGGTCGGTTGCCAGCCGTTCTGCTGAAATTTTCGCAAACGCTTCTGATTGCGCACATGGCGCGTGCGGGCAAGCTCGAAGCTCAGATTCAATGTGCTATCGCCGGAGTTTGGGAGTTCATAGAATTCACCGCCGCCATCCGCACGCATGAAAAGAAAGCCATAGCCTTCCACATTCCACCTGACATAGACAGAAAATTTTTGCCCTGTTGGCACGCTGGCAATCTCAACGCCCCGTCTTGTTACTTCTACGTCAGTGCGAAAAGTATCGCCTTTGCTGTCCGTAACATAGGCGAAGTCGAGCAAATGCGGGCCGCGGCCCGTCTGAACCAGATGTGGTTCAAAGATAATTTTTCCACTCATAAGGACTTCCTGCAAAAAAAATACGAATTAAGGTCTGATGTCTTGTCGTTCAGGCTTGAGCCTTGAGAAAGACAGCCTGAAGGCTGAACGACACACCTCCACTCCAACCCCAAATCTATCCAGCTACGCTTTCGTTGCCGCTTTCCACCTGTCTCGCAGGCCCAGCAGGCGACCGTAGGCGGCCTTAGTTTCACCCTGACGGGATTCGAGCAAAGCGCCGGTCTTGATCCAGGAATGCGGGTCGACAAAATCGTACCAGTTGACGGCCTCGACCCACGGTTTGCTGTACGCCAGCGTGTACAGGCCCTCGAGCCAATCCGCCTGCAGCTCCTGGTCCCAGTGCCGGCGCCAGATATACGGCTCCTCTGGTAAACCCAGCCAACCGCTGTTGATGGAATCCGTGGTGGGACCGGAGCTTGCGCCGACTTCCGTAAGCTGTACGGGTCGGCCAAATTCTTCAAAGCGCTCGACCAGCAAGATGGTGTCCTGCAGATCGCGATATGGGAAGTACATCTGCTGGCCGGTGATGGTGAAATCAACGCCGGCTGAAACGAGGTCTTTCATGAACTTGTGCGGCGTACGTTGCGGATATTTGGCATCGAGCTCGCCCCATTTCTTGAGCTGAACATATTCGGCAAACGGGCAGCAGTTGTTGATGAGGCGGTGTACTTTGGGATTGGTGGCTTTGGCGACATCGCAGGCAAGTTTGGTGACTTCAACGATTTGCTCAGGCTTGAGCTGCAGCTCGTTGGCCCAGTCGTGCGCTTCGTTCACCACTTCCCAGGCGTACATGCCGTCGCCGTAGTAACCCACCACCTCTTTGGTGTGCGATTCCACATATTTCAGCAGGCCGTCATAGGATTTGTTGCGCAGCCAGTCCGGTGTTGTGGTGCGATAAAACCAGAACAGCGGCCTCCCTTCAACCGCGATATTTCGCTTGCGCAGATCATCGAAGACCAGCTTGCGCAGATTGAAACGTTTCTTGCCTTCTTCAGGCTCGAAATCCTGATAAATGCCGCTGACGAGATAATGCGTGATCGTGGCATAATTGAAGGCGGCAGTGAAGCGCTCCAGAAACAAATCCACATCCATCTGATAGTAGCCGCGGGCATCACAGCCAATAAAAAAATCAGGCCGATACGGTTGTTTTGCGATGTCAAACCACGCCTTTTCCAGCTCCATCTTTTCCCCGCCCCACATGGCGTAGTAGAGCGCTTTCTGCGCCAGCGCGCCACATTTCTGACTGTCAGCTTGTACTTTTTGGGCGTCGGAGAAAAGCTCATCCGACAGGGCGAGATACATACCCACCTCACGCGACGGCTGCCAGCCATCTTTCTGAAATGATGCGCTGCGGCGGCGGTTGCGCATGACCCGGCTTTTGGCCAATTCAAAATTCAGGTTGAGTTTGTCAGTCTTGCCGCTCGGCGGAAGCTGATAGAATTCGCCGCCGTTGTCTGCTGTGATGAAGATGTAGCCGAAGCCTTCCACATTCCAGCGCACATCGATGCCGAACTTGTCCACGCCTTCTGTATCCGAAATCGTGACGCCGTCGTTGGATGCTGCAATGTTCGAATGAAAGGCGTCCCAGTTGTGGTCGGTCGCATAGGCCCAGTCGAGCAGATGTGGTCCGCGGCCCTTTTGGACGAAATTCGGTTGAAAAGTGAGTTCGCCCTTAGACGAATCGGAGATCGATTTGCTGCCTGTCAAAATAGTAGGCGCCGCCAGACCGCTTTTTGCGACCGTAATGCCGCCTGCAGTCAGCAATGCGGAATTTCGCAAAAACTCTCTTCGTTTCATGTTCTCCTCGCTTTGTTTGAAAGCCTTCAGGGTCTTAACCTTACGCCAAGGCACCATGAGTCACTAAGACTCACAAAAAATCAAAGTGTGTTCCCCAAAGGGGCTCAATGGAGAAGCCATGTCACCCTTCGACTGTGCTCAGGGTGACGAATTCTGCTGAGAATCAAAAGCACTACCACGTGCGTGATGCTCACTTCGACCGCTTCGACGGGAGAATTTGATCAAGAAAATGCCTCCAACAATCGCTTCAGCCTAAAATAAGCCGCCTTCCTCTCTCCTTCTGGACTGCGCAACAGGCCGCCGTTTTCGATATATGCGTGTGTATCGACGAAATCGAACCAGTTGATCGCCTCGACAAACGGCTTGCTGTACGCCAGCGTGTAGATACCCTCGAGCCAGTCTGCCTGCAATTCTTCATCCCAGGGCCGGCGCCACGGATACGGTTCTGTCAGCGGCAGGCTGGTCTTGCCCAGTTTCACAGAGCGCTCCGACGGTCCACCGGATACGCCCACCTCAGAAAGCTGTACCGGCTTGCCAAATTCCGCAAAACGTTCGATCAAAATAATGATGTCCTGTAGGTCGCGATAAGGAAAATACATCTGCTGGCCAATCAGGGTAAAATCCACACCAGCATCCACCAAATCGCGGGTGAATTGCCGCGGTGTGCGTTGCGGATATTTGGCCTTCTGTCCGGACCACTCCCCCATCTCCACATATTCTGCGTACGGACAACAATTGTTGCTCATGCGGTGCACGTCCGGAGCCACATCCCTGGCAACTTCACAGGCGAATTTTACCAGCTCGACAGACTGGTCAGGATCGAGCTGAACTTCATTTGCCCAGTCGTGAAACTCATTGAATATCTCCCAGAAATACATGCCTTCGCCATAATGTGACATAACGGCGCGGGTGTGGCGTTCGACGTAGCTTTTCAACTCATCGAAGTTCTTGTTCTTCAGGCAATCCGGCGTCACCCATTTGTGGAACCAGAAAATTGTGCGGCCGCCGACAGTGATGTCATGCTTGCGCAGATTACGAAACAGCACATCCCGCAGCTCAAAGTTATGCACGTCTTCCTGCGGCTCCAGGATGTTCATATAGGGATCGCCATTGACCACGTACGTGAGATTGGCGAAATCGAACAGCTCGGTGAAGCGCTCCATGAACAGGCCGTTGGGCATGTGGAAGTAATTGCGCACATCGCAGCCGATAAAGCAGTTTCGCCTGCCCTGCCTGGCGATATCGGATCGTGCCTTGTCCAGCTCCAGCAGCTCGCCCGCCCACAAGGCATGAAACAGCGTCCTCTGCGAAATCCGGCCACATTTCTCGCCATCTGTCTGGACTTTGCTTGCATCTGTTAGCAGCTCTTCGCCAAGCTCAACGCGGGCGCTGACTTCCCGGGAAGGCGAATAACCAGCCGTCTGAAATTGCTGCAACCGCTGTCGGTTTCTGATAATCCGGCTTTCCGGAATCGCGGCAAGTTCCAGGGTCCATCCATGATCATGGCGAGCTTACCGGCAGCAAAGCCCAGGTCATGCGTCATGGTAAACGTACCCAGGTTGAGCTCGTTATACAGCTCCTGCCAGAAAGTCAGCGTCTGTACGCCGGCGTCGCTGTTGAACAGCGCCTGTGACTGCGCGTCATCGATCTGGACTCCGCCGGCCTGCCACAGGTACGGCGTCCATTGCAGAGTGGTCCAAATACTTAAGGCGCCAGATGCCGGCAGCGCAGGTAAATAGAAGCCATATTGTTCCAGCACGCCGTCGCCGTTTTTGTCTACAGTCAGCTTGCGCGCTGTTTCTCGTAATTCCTGCCACGTACGCGGCGGTTTGTCTGGATCGAGGCCGGCACGGCGAAACATATCTTTGTTGTAAAACAGAGCGAGAGAAGTGGCTTCCATCGGCAGGGCATACAGCTTGCCCTGCCATTTCGCATTCTGCAAAACCTGTGGGAAAATATCCGCCATTTCTGAATCGGACAATCCGTTTGGGCCTTCGATAAAATGCTGCATATCGTACACGGCATTTCCCCTGACCAGCTTGCCCATAAAATCGGCGTGGATCCACGACACATCGGGTGGGCTTTGGCTCTGAATGGCTGTGACAAGCTTGTGTACCAGGCCATCTCCTGTTGGTACATATTGCTTCTGAATTTGGAGGTCCGGGTTATCGGCTTCAAATTTTTGCAGCAGTTTTTTGAGGGCAGGCCGCGTGGTCGAGACAACGCTGTGCCAGAAAGTAATGGTCACAGTATCGGGATTTTGATTTGCGTCTCCGCTGCAACCGATGAGAGTTGCGACAAGCATCGAAAATATGACTTTTGTACTCACCAACGATAGCCAGAAGCTGTTTATTTTTCCGCTATTGATCTGCATCATTCTCCTGTGATTCTACAAGCCATCAAGCCATCAGTCTAATCATTCCATTGTTCAGCAATCTGAATCATTCAGCTCAGACATTCACTTGTGCTTTCTGCAGCATGAATCGTCTATCCTGCTTTCGCGGTTCTTGCACCAACTTGAGCAGGCAGACAGCGGCTGCCACTGCAAAGATACCCGAAAATACAAAAATTGAATTGTAACCAAAGTTGTCAGCAACCCAGCCAGCGAAAATTCCGATCAGGATAAACGGCGAGGTTACCATATTCGTCAGAGCAACATAAGTTGGCCGTTCTGCCGGAGAGCACAACTCGGCAATGATCGTGAGCCGCGACACATGCTTGAGCGCGGCTGTAAGAGCTATCAGCACAAAGACTATATAATAGAGCGTGACGCTTGCCGCGATTACAGCAAGCAGGCAGGCCGTGGCGGCAAACACCGCTGCGAGCAGTAAGTTGAGCTTATGGCCGTATCTGTCGGCAAGATGGCCAAAGAAAAAATTGCTTGTCACCATGCTCACCATAATTACCATGGTAAACCGTCCGGCGTGGCCTTCCGGCAAATCAAATCGCTCCAGGCCGCTGACGCTGAAAAACGCCTCCGCAACCATAGCCACGATGAGCATGGCATCGGCGATCAGGAAGTTGCGGAAGTTCTTCTGCTCACGCAGAATTCGCGGCAAGTCCGAGACATATTCCCGGTAGTTGCGCCTGCGGTTGCCGGGGTTTGGTTCATCTTCTTTCAAGAACAGCAAACACAGATAGGACATCATAAAGGCTGCAAACGCGAGGGTAAACAAAAAGGCAAAGTTCTGCGGGTAATCCATGGAATTAAGAACACGTTCTGCGGTGTAGCCGCCCAGGATGCCAAGCAAAGCGCCACCGATAGCCCGCAAAGCAAACAGCTTCCCGCGCAATTGCACCGGCGTGATTTTCGAAATCAAGTCAAACCACACCGGCATGTTCAGAGCGCCGCCAACAGCAGCCAGGCCATAGCCTGCAAAAAATAAGGTCAGTCCCAGGACAGCATCGACTTTAGTGATGACCAGAAAACTCAAAAGCGCAAGAAGCATCCACGGCATGCGCTGAATGAAAGCGGTCTTCAGAAAGAGCCCTCGTTTGAAGTCGAATCGTTCGGTGAAGTTGGCAACGAATATTTGCGGGAAATTGAACCCAAGCGTCCAAACAACCGGGATCAAACCGACTGCGATATTGCTGCCTCCGATTTTCTTGACAAATAGCGGTAGTACCGTGGTAACCGCAACAAAGCTCAAGCCGAAGGCAAAGAAAGCGCCGTCGAAGGCATTGGCGAAGAAATTACGCCGGACGTCAGCCGAATATGAACCGTCCGGGTTAGCAAACCATTTAACCACGGTAGACACGCACCTCTCCGGCCTGCAATGTCACGGGCGCCAGGCACCGTTTTTGATCGCGGGCAAAAGTGAGTTTTGCACCGGTGAACTGTTCCACCAGCTTGTTTTCTGCCATACCACATGGAAGCTGGATGGTGGCGCGCACTGCCCGGCTCTCGTGGTTCTGCAAAATCAACATGCTTTCATTCTTGTTTGTGTGCAGGATGTCAATTCTGACTCTGGAGCCGCCGACTTCAACCGGTCGGTCAATTCCGCCCGTCATCTCAACCAGTCCGGCGATGAAATCCTCATTTTCGCGCAGATTTTGTTCGAATGCGGGCAAGCCCAGGTAGGTGCCGATAAGAATAGCCTTGCCTTTACCATAATCGGCCGCAGTAGCGGCGGGCGACTCGTCATGAAATGTCGCCAGGGTCTCGGCCCCTTCCAGTAAAAATCTTTCTTGAACCAGCGCCCCATGTGCTTTCTGACCTATCTGGAAATAGGGCAGATTGTGTACTGCGCTCACCTCCACCCTGCCATCTTCCGGTGGATCGACGGTGCCCTGCCTGACCTGGAATACCTCATCCAAACCATAGCCCGGCACCACTGGTTGATGCCGACCCTGCTCCAGTTGCCAGCCGGCAAAATATGCTTCGCCGATAAGTATGCCGCCGTCCGCGACCCATTTCTTCAGCTCAGCGCATATTTTCTCATTCAGGCAATACGGGAAAGCAACATAGACGACTTTGTAATTTTTAAGAATTGCTGGCGTTTCAAATTCTCGCGGGTGTAAGAAATCAACGGTGAAATTGCGCAAATACAACGCGCGATGTGTGCCGAGCAAGGAGTTGGTGGCGGTGCTCTCTCTACCCGTCGAGGCCCAGGCAAAGACCTGGTTTTCGGGGTTGTAGATCATTGCCACATCGGCGGGGCGTGGTTTGGCATCGAGCAGAAAGGCGGCGTTTTTCTGTAAGACCCGGCCAACTTCGGAAAAATTTTTCAACCAGGGCGTCGGGCTGCCGTCGAGATAGGTCAGCCCCCATGTTGGCGCCTCCCGCCCCAGCAGCTCAGGCCGATATTGCCAGAATATGAAACCTTTCTGGTTGGCCGCGACGCCCGTAAACACAAAGCGCTTGATCTCATTCATGCCAATGGTGCGATGCAGGTCGAGCGTATAGCCGGGCAGCATCAGCATCTCTGCGGAAATGACCGGCTTGTCCTTCGCGCAGGAGCGTAGAATATCGGACATCATGGCATCATCCCTTTGCGTGAAGCCGTGCAAATCGCCGTACTGGCCGACATTCCACGGGTCATTGGCAGTGGAAATGAGCGGAAATCCCTGGATGAACACATGGTGACACATGAGCGGGTGCTTGCCCCTGTCCTCCGCTTTGGCCACATCAAACCGGCGTTTGACGTTCTCTCCCAGGGTGTGGACAAAAAACATGCGCCAATCGATCATATCATTGAAGGTGTTGCGCGTCTTCGGCAGTTCGGCATCGTCGAATGAGGTGTAATTGCGATTCCAGGCCAGATTGAGTTTGTCGATGGCGCCATACTTTTGCGCCAGCCACTTTTTGAAAGCGCGCTGACAGTGCTCGCAGAAACAGAGCATGTCGCCCACTTTGCTGAGATCGTTGGCATAGCGGCGCAACTCATTCATGCTGTTGGTCAGCTCAGGTTCGCTGCCGACGTTCCATATTTCCAGCGCCGGGTGTTCTTTGTACCGCCTGACCGTTTCGGCGAGAAATCGGAACATGTGCTCAGCGACCTGTTCATGGTTGAAGCACCAGCCCAGGCCGCCGATCTGGCGGTGTGGCTGTGTTTGCGGGCCGATGCGCCTGCCGTCCAGCGTCAGCATCGAGGCGTCCGCATATTTGCGATAAATCCAGGCCGGCGCCACATCGAAGATGGTGTTGAGCATGACCCTGAGTTTGTTGTCGTGCGCCAGGTCCATCAGCCGGTCGATGTCATCGAAATAGAATTTGTTTTCCTGCGGATGATTCCAGCGCCATTGCACCCAAAATTTAACGGTGTTAAAGCCGAGGCCGGCCATGTTCTTGAGATCGCGCTCCCAGTCATCTTCATGCGGCGAAGGTGCACGATAGTATTGTGAACCAAATGGGAAATATTCAGAGCTGAGTAAATCTCGCATAGCTATTCTTTACCTTATATAGAGAATTTTCCTGGATTGATGGTTTGAGCCGGCCTGCATGCGGACCAGGTAGACACCTGAGCTGACAGCATTTCCGTAGGCATCCCTGGCATTCCAAAAGACTTCATGCGTGCCGGCGCTAGCCTGTCTGGCAAGAAGTGTTGTTACACGCTGTCCACTAAGATTGTAGATTTCGATCTGTACTGGAGACGGCGCTTTCAATCTGAACGATATAGTCGTCGCAGGATTGAAGGGGTTGGGATAGTTTGGCAACAAGGCAAAATCAACTGGTGAAGAGCCTGGCGTTTGCGCTACCGAAGTGACATCAGATTCTACAACTTTAAGGCGCTGATTCGCGGACACATCCGTCAGCGTCTGTACAACGCCGGATGGCCAGGTGATCGTGATCTCGGAGGCACTGGTATTCTCCCCGAGTCCAAAACAGGCCGCCAGATCATCGCCGCCGCCGAGACTGCTACCGCTACGCGTTTCATAGTACTGCACGCCGGCATCCGGTGTAGTAAGCACGATCTTTGCGCCGATACCGTCGCGGTTGCCAATCGTGCCTTGCAGCTCAATTGCAAGATAATTATTCTCACGCGGCAGGTCGTTGCGGTACAAATAAGCTTCGTGGCCATAATTAACCACATACAAATCGAGGTCGCCATCCTGGTCGTAGTCAGCAAATACACTCGTGCGCGCGTGCAAGTCGCTGTCCAGCCCGCTGCTGTCGGAGACGTCGGTAAAGGTCAGGCCATTGCCGTCGTTATGGTAGAGCTTGTTCGGCTGCGGATTGGCCATGTCTGTGTGGCGCAACCAGCCGCCATCGACAAAAAGGTCTGGCCAGCCGTCCAGATCGTAGTCAAAGAAATTGCAGCCCCAGAGAAAAGCGCGCTGATTGGTGGCTGCAACATGGGTATAGTTCAGCCCGGCGGCATTGGTCGCATCGAGCAGGTCACCGGAATCATTCTTAAGTAACATCGGTCGGCCCCAGTTGGTGAAGTAGTAATCGAACCAACCGTCCCGATTGTAGTCGCCAACTGCGACGCCCATGCCACTGATACAGACATCAGCGCCGATTTCCTCTCCGACTTCCGTAAATTGCCAGTTGAGCGGGTCATCGCCGCCATCGTTGCGAAACATCTTGCTGGGTACACCGCCGAAAGGACAATCGTTAATCAGGAAGATATCCGGATCTCCATCGAGATCAAAATCGGTCCATGCGGCGATGAAGCCGTAGCCGGCCAAATCTTCCTCCTCGAAGAGATAGGTGACGTCGGTAAAGGTTTCATCGCCGTTATTGTGGAAGATCCGGTCGCGATTGTCGAAGCTCGGGCCCTTTGTGTTGATGTGTTGGGCCACATACAAGTCGAGGTAACCATCATTGTCATAATCGCCCCATGATACCGAGGTACCGCGCGCATGCCAAGTTGTATCAAAGCCAGCGCTTGCGGTGATGTCCGCAAAGCGCAGGCCGTCGATATTCTTGTACAGGCGGTCCTGCAGCGCACCTGCGACGTACATATCCAGCCAGCCGTCATGATTGAAGTCAGCCACGGCTACGCCGGCCGCATCAAAATTCGGCGCCGACACGCCAAGTTGACTGCCAATTTCTGTGAATGTGCCGGCGCCGCTGTTTGCAAAGAATTTGCTTTCGCCATTGCGTTGTGTTACATACAAGTCGAGATCGCCGTCGCGGTCATAATCGAACCACGCCGCGCCAGTCCCAAACGCATTTTCGACGTCTTCGAGGCCATTGGCATTGTGCTGAAACACGACGCCAGCCTGCTCGGTGACGTCCGTAAACATCGTTTGCGCATGGCTGCCCGAAAGCTTCAGCAGCAAGACAGCCAGTAGCCCTGGAGCTAACCAAATTCGAACACATGACATGTTAAGCACCCTCGATGATGAATTGCGACAGATGTTTCAGCCCAAGCTGCAACCCGTGTTTCACTTTTTCCTCGCTGCCTTCCCAGACGGGATCTTCATGCTCGATAGAGAGCACAAAATCATACCCGGTCTCCTGCAGCACGGAGATGAAGCGCCCCCAGTCGATTTCCCCCAGACCGGGCATGCGGTAGCGCCACCAACCGGATTTCCAGGGGTCGGCGTTCAACTGTTGCCAAAAAACACCGTAGCGATATTTGCCCTCCGGCAGGATTTCCGTATCTTTGGCATGAGCGTGAAAAATCTTGCTGCTATATTCCTTCACGCAGCGGAGGTAATCGATGCCAAGCCAGTACAAGTGCGACGGGTCGATGTTGAGGCCAAAATTATCCGCCGGTACTTCGTTGAACAGCGCGTCCCACAGTTCAGGCGAAAAAGCGTAGTTGCCCGGCATGCCGAACTGAACCCAGTTGTCCATGGGGCAATTTTCTATCATCAGCTTGACGCCGTGGTCAGCGGCGTAGCTGGCAAGTCCGCGGAAAACTTCGCCGATCTCTTTGATGTTTTCGTCCGGTGACTTGTCCGGACGGGCGCCGACAAACGTGCCAACCAGCTCGACCTCGAGCATGGCAGCGGCCCGGATCACTTTCTTGAGATGGTCCAGGCAGGTATTGCGCAAATTGATGTCCGGATGGAGATTGTTATCATAATAAGCCATGGCTGAAATGGTCAAGCCATGCTTTGCAAACAGATCTTTGATGCGGTCGCCGTCACTCTTGCTGAAGTTAGCTGCGTCTATTTGCCGGGCCTGATAGTCGCGAGTCGAATCGACCGGCCAGGCTGCCAGTTCAAGCGCCGAAAAACCGCGTTGCGCCGCCCATTTTACCAGGTCGTCGAGATTAACCTGTGGCAGACAGGCGGTCAGAAAGCCTAATTCCATATATGATTCCTCGGGTAGTTTTAGTTGAAGATTCAGTACCACGAAGGCACAAAGACGCACGAAGTTTCACAAAGTCATCGTCCGGGAATTCCCAGCGCTCCACGTTGATCCAGGTTTGTGGCCATCAACCCCGTCAGGGGTCACATATTAGCTATCCATCTCCCGTGCCCGGCACGCCACATTAATCATGTCCTCATCATGACAAATATCGCTCAAGCCACCCCTACCCACTGCTGGCTGCGATGGCTTTGCAGTACCGCTTCTACTATCTTGATTGCGAGATGGCCATCGTCAAAAGTCGGGAAATCAGGACGGTCTTTTCGCGGGTCCTTGCCTGCACGGATGAATTCGTACACACTCATGAACAGATTCTTGGGTCCGTCAGGATAACCTTCAGGATGGCCGCCGGGATAGTGCGCATATCTGCGCGCTGTCTCAGACAGCAGCGAGGGATCCTTAATGATGGTCTCGTTAGGCGCATCGCGCCGGCCGACCCAAAGTTCGTTAGGCCGCTCCTGGTTCCAGGCCAGAGCGCTTTTGCTGCCGTCTATTTCAAACCAGAAGTGATTCTTACGGCCGGCGCTGACTTGTGACACCGTAAACACGCCGCGCGCGCCGTTGTCAAAATGCAGAAGCACACTGCCTGCGTCCTCGGTGTTGATCTCCACCTTCTCCGTCGCGCCAGACTGAGTCTCCTTGCCCTTGAAGGTCGCGACCTCGTTCTTTGGTCGTTTGCGTTCGGCATGTACTGTGACCAGGTCCGCAAAGACACGTTTGATCTTAGACCCGGTGACGAACTGCACCATGTCGCACCAGTGTGAGCCGATATCCGCAACAGCTCGGGATTCACCCGATAGCTCGGTCTCCAAACGCCAGTTATAATCACTGGCATAGAACAGCCAGTCCTGAATATAATGGCCGTGGATGAGATAGGCGCTGCCGATCTCACCGCCATCGAAGAGCGATTTGGCATGCTGGATCAAAGGATAGAAACGGTAATTGAAATTGATGGCATGCACCACGCCTTTTTCCCGCACCAGCTTCAAGAGCTCGGTTGATTCGCGGGAATTGATGGTGAGCGGTTTTTCTGAGACGATATGTTTGCCCGCCAGCACCGCCTCGTTATTGATTTCAAAATGGCGATGATTGGGCGTGCAATTGTGCACGACTTCTACCTCGGAATCGGCGATTAGCTCACGCCAGTCGCCATACGCCCGCGGAATGGCAAACTGCCCGGCCAGCGCTTTGGCCCGCTCTTGGTCACGCGAGGCAGTGGCCACGACTTCGACGCCGCTGATACGTCGCAGCGCCTCGATGTGCGCCTGTCCCATGAATCCGGTCGCGATAACGCCTGCTTTTATGCTACGCATAGACTTTCAGCCTTTTGGGTTTCGGGTATGAAGTTGATCTTGTTCACAAGTTCTCAGTTGACATCCCCCTGATTTCTTCGCTGAACGCTTCAAAGCTCCTCGCCCTTCGAAGACTTCGAAGGGGTATTTTTCAGGCTCTTTGCACGCTCGATCATGGCTCTGGTCTCGGACGTGTCCATGGGCTGAGAAGCGTCGTAGAGCACCAGCGCCGGAATCACGCCCAGCTCTTTGTATGCCGCCTCCTGAAATGCAAACATTGGATGCGACGGATGCCTGGTGAGCAGATGCGCCACAAAGCGCGTGTACTTTCCGAACAGATATGTGGAAATCGGATGCGGCCGGCGCCACGGTTGTTGCCCTTCCATGCCGTGCACATCCGCGATGCTATCGAGGCCGTGAATCTGAGCCAGGGGCAACGCCGGCAGCACCTGCTCATGTAGGCCCTCGCCGGCAAAGAGCACTTTCGGATATGCTTTCTGCAGGCGTTGGATGTGCTGCCGCATGCCGGCAACGAAATTCGGTCCCTGGCTGACGTTGAAAGCCAGTAGCGTTTGATCCAGGAAAACAGCGTCCAGATCGAACGTCTCTATCAACTTGCCCAACACCCTCTGCATCAGCTCGCTCCACTCGCTGGCGCCTGGATTCATGTAAGCAAAATAGGGTTCCGGCAGCCAATCGCCGTCCATATCCAAACCCCATCCCTGCGGCCGGCCAAACACATCGACAACCTGGTGCTGTTTGAATTTCGGAAATAGCGGGTGGTGGTAGGTCATGGCCAGCACATTGGTGTGAATCATCACGGGATAGCCGAGCTCATGCGCAGTCTCGACCAGTACCTTGAATCGCTCACGCCCGCCCAGTCGCGGACCAGGATTGTAGTCCGGCGCATTGGAGTCGATACCGTACTCGGCAAAACCGGCCAGATAGAGCAAAGTTTTCTCCGGCGGATGGAATTTACGCCAGTCACGTATGCGCTCGACCATCTGGTCAAACGTATGTCCCGGTTTGGGCTGGTCTTTGCGATCGCCCCATAGCTCCAGCACAAAATTGATGTTATCTATCCAGGATGGCGCATGGGGATGGTCGGCGGCCGGTTTTAGTTGAAAAGCATGCTCCAACCACTGCCGGTGCCGGTCAGCCGCTTTGTGCCAGGCGCCCTTGAAGCCATCCACAAACCATTCAGCTTGCAAGTTGTGGGCTGTCGTAAGGCCCGGAGCTTCAAAGCCATACGAGAGTTGAAAACCGTCGCTCTGCTTTCGCACCCGCAGCAGTTTCAAATGCGGCTCCGTATCACATGACCGAAAGCAGAGCCCTCCCTGCTGAGATGTGCCGATAACCATCTGAGCACTCCACCAGAACGGGTATTTGTAACTCAGGACTGTATCCTGCGGCATGCTTTTGTCGATGACCTGCCCGCCAAGCGCGGGCACGACAACGTCATCGAAGTCAAGTCCGCTCAGGCTCCACTCAACCAGCCAGATGGGTTCGGACGATTTTACGGAGAGCGCAAAGCGCAATCCTGCATTGTGCGGCGCGATGACCAGCGTGGCGCTATTCGCCTTATCGTCGTCGGCAAGCTCAAAAATCATGCTGCCGCCCTCGCCTGGCTGCCGTGAGACAACCGACAAAAGGTCCGGCACAGAGGGCTTGAGCGGCGCCCGCAGCAGCAGGCGTTGCACGCCGCTTCGACACAGCTTCTCGCCCGTTTCCACGTTGATGATGCTGAAAACAGAAACGTCCTCTGTATCCGCAACAAGCTGTAATCGGTTTGTTGTAATTGTTTGGTTTGTCACAGTTGGTTTCCCAATGCTAGCCTGCATTATTCACAAATCGCCGCCTCCGCCACAGGATAAATCCTGCGGGTC
>CAZVSL010000005.1:0-3735 GCA_964629935.1 uncultured Calditrichaceae bacterium
AATGGCTTTTCTCGAAAAAGGCCTGGTCTGGCTTGGCACCGTTATCAGTGTGGCGCCTATGCTTGGATTTCTTGGTACGGTTTGGGGCATGGTTGAAGCGTTTCGTGCTATCGAACAAGCCAATGATATCTCACCATCAATTGTAGCAGGGGGCATTTCAACGGCACTCCTGACCACGCTGTTCGGACTTGTCGTTGCTATCTTGATTCAGATTGCAAACAACTATTTCATTTCCCGTGTTGACAGCCTGATCGTAGACATGGAAGAAAGCTCTGTCGATTTCGTGGATACGCTGATCGAAATGCAGAGGAAAGGTTAATCGCGCTTCTTTGTGGAATGAACAGGAGATTATCTGATGTTAGTAGAAAAGAAGAAATCGCGTGAAACCGAGATACCGCTGGCGTCGTTGGCCGACATTGCTTTCTTGCTGTTGATCTTTTTTCTCGTGACAACCACCATTGACGTGGATAGAGGAATCGGTCTAACATTGCCGGCAAAAGGCGAAGAAACTGAGGTGAGAAGTAAGAACATCACAAATCTTCTGATAAATGCTCAGGGCGAGGTGGCCATTGACGGAGAACCAGTGGCAATGTCAGACGTGAGCCAGCGGATTCGTGAAATGATCGTGCAAAATCCCCAGCTCATTATCTCGGTTAAGACCGACAGGCTGACGAAGTATGAAACTTACATTCAGGCGCTTGATGAGCTCAAACTGGCCAACGCGACCCGTATTTCGATCGCGGAGCCGGAGAGGTAAGCCTGTTGTGAGGAAACGGAATCGGAGGAAACAAAATTGAAGTTTGAAGGAAAGCAAAAAGTAAAACCGGGTATCCCCCTGTCCTCCTTGCCTGATATCGTATTCTTATTGCTAATCTTTTTCATGGTGTCTTCGGTTTTCAAGGAGTTCTCAGGGCTTCCGGTGACTTTACCCAACGCAAGAAAGATTGAGAAACTCGCCGGCAAGCGAGACGTTGCTTATATGTGGGTGAATAAAGCCGGCCAGATTTCCATCGACGATCGTATCGTCAATGTCAATCAGATTTCCGGGATAATGTTGGCGAAAGCGAGGGACCCACAGCATCCGCTCAAACTCGTTTCGATGAAAATAGACAGAGGCACAGAGATGGGTATTGTAACGGATGTTCAGGAGCAGTTGCGTGAGTCCGATGCCCCTGGCGCCCTGAATGTGAATTATTCGGCAAAACCAGCATTTTGATATATTGAGGTAAATAGCTATGAGGAAGAACCCTGAAGCAAATTTGAAGCTCAAGTACAAAAAGGTACTCGAGCTTGGTCTCGTGTTCTCACTTGTTTTGATGATAGTGATATTCCAGATGATGCGTGCTATCGATCTGGAAGCGGTGGAGACCGAGACCAAAGAGATCCAGATAGAGGTAGCGGATATTCCGCCCACGGAGCAGGTCAAACGACCACCGCCGCCCCCAAAACCGTCCATTCCGATTCCATCTGAGAGCGAAGATATTCCAGAGGATTTGACGATAGAAACTACGGACCTAGATTTAACGGACATTCCACCGCCGCCTCCACCGCCGGAGGACGACGCCGGAATGAACATCTTTGTACCTTATGATGAGCCGCCGTCTCCGATTGGCGGTTTCAGGGCAATTCAGAAAGCGTTGCGCTACCCGGAGATCGCAAGAAAGGCCGGAATCGAAGGACGTGTCATCGTTCAGGTACTGGTATCCGAACAGGGTAAAGTAGTCGACACCCGGGTTATCAAGTCCCTGGGGCATAGCGGTTGCGACCAGGCAGCCGTTGAAGCAATACGGAGCGTGAAATGGAAACCAGCGCTTCAACGCGACAAGCCTGTAAAGGTGTGGGTTGCAATCCCTGTGATTTTCCGTCTGAAATAATACACGTAAGTCTGAGAGAAATACAAAAAGCGGTGCTTCCAGAAAGCGCCGCTTTTTTTTGGCGTCGTCTGCTTTTTCGCTCTGCTACTACTCAAATGGTGCCCCAAAGAGTTTTCCTCCTACATATTCTGCTCCTGTGCACGAGTTGTTTTAACCCCTTTGCTCCCGCCCTGGATGAGCGCATCGATCTCAGCAATGTGATAACAGATCAAACGAATCCTGAAGAGGTTCTCCAGAACTTCAGAATTGCATACACCTTTCAGGACTCATTACTGTATAGCGATGTACTGGATGAGTCATTTGTGTTTGAATTCCTCGACGAAAACCTCGAGCCTGTCACGTGGGAGAGGGATGTAGACCTGCGCACTACAGGACGGTTATTTCGTCAGTTTGACGTGGTTGATTTGCATTGGGATATCCTTTTCGCAGAAACGCAAGGCGAGTTCGAGAAGAGATTTGTGCGATTCAATTTAAACCTGTTCAGTACCGATGTCAATTTTATCGTTACTGGCACCGCAGTCTTTACTTTCGGACAAGATCCCTCCGATGAGAAATGGAGGATTGTGCGTTGGAAAGATGAATCACTGCGGTAGTTACGGGAATAATTTGTTTAGGAGGTATGTTCCATAGGTTGAAAATTACAATGCTATGGTCATAACTCTAATTATTCTTGAGTCTTATTAATGCGGACTGAGTCTGAAAAGTCTCAGCAAGCCCGGCAGGAGGAATTCCAGGCGCTTGTTATGCAGCATTTGGATTCGCTCTACAATACCGCGTTAAGAATGACCAGGAATGAATTGGACGCTGAGGACTTGGTGCAGGATGTTTGTGTCAGAGCTTTTCGTTTCTTCGATAAGTTCAGGAAGGATACAAACTTCAAGGCCTGGGTTTTCAAGATACTGACAAATACATATATCAACCGTTATCGCAAGAAGATGAGCTTGCCATTTCAGGTCGAGCTTGAGAAAGTCAGCGGAATATATGTTCAGGATGACTATGATTTACATAATCACACGATTGAGAATTTTAAACAGAGACGCTATGAGGATCTGTTTGATGATGAGATCAAGGCAGCGCTGGATCAGCTCTCTGATGAATTCAGGATAGTAGTCTTGCTGGCAGACGTCGAGGATTTCTCATACAAAGAGATTGCTAAGATCGTTGGCTGCCCTCTGGGTACAGTAATGTCGAGACTTTCTCGCGGTAGGCGCCAGCTAAAGAATTGTTTGGCGGATTATGCTCTTGAAAATGGATTCATTAGCAGGTCTAATTAAAACATCGATCAAACTTGTTTTGTGTTGGAGGTTAGTTCATGAAAAATCGTGACAGAGAAAGTTTCCTCATCACCGGCTACATAGATGGAGAGCTGAGTGAACAGGAAAAAGAGCAGGTTGAGAAACTGCTGAAAGAGTCTGAGTCGTTTCGTCAGCAATATGAATCTGAGAAGGAGCTCAAGAAGCTATTGCTGACAAAGCTGAAGTCTGCAGAGGCGCCGGCTTATCTTAAGGCGCGCATTGAACGGAAGATAGCGCGTGGTGAAGCCAGACCTAGTTTTTGGGAGCTGGTGCAGTCACTGTTTGATTATCGACCCGTGGCGACTTCTTTTGCTACCGCCATGCTCGTATTCTTGCTCCTGCTGCCGGCATATAACATTATTACTGAACGATTTGGCGACGACACCTACACGAAGAGTTCTGTTCATACTGCACAGCTTCAGGGTGAGATTATTTGCCTGGATTGTGACCTTTTTGCAAAACACAGCGGAACGACGGCGCAACACACGATACTGCACAGGCCTGGCTTGAAATCGGACGATGGCAGGATTTGGACTACCCTGCAAGATGACAAAAGCCAGAGAAAT
>CAZVSL010000005.1:3745-13064 GCA_964629935.1 uncultured Calditrichaceae bacterium
TCCTTATGGGCGGGATCTGTTGCGCAAAAAAGTTGTGCTATCCGGAATTCTTTTTGAGGACGCCCACTATATAAGTGTAAGTGATTATAAGCTTTTGTGAGAGCCCTATAACGAATTACGTTCTAAGTTCGAGAAAGCCCATGCAGATTTCTGCATGGGCTTTTTTGTTAGGTATTTCGCTGAGCGTCGGGGAATAATTGACGAATTGGTCATGTTGCAGGGGGTGATCAGTGTTGGATTGCACACATTGATTGGCATCAAATCGTCCCGTTTACCAAATTTACAGGAGGTCCAGATGAACAGACTGAGAGTGGTGGTCGCAGTGCTTGCTATGGTTCTTGTGTGTACCATTGCGCTATCATTAAGTGGCGTTGTTGCACAAGAGAAGGGTCATGAACCCAAGCCGCTCACCAAAGAGCAGAAGATGATGATGAAGAACATGGCCATGAAAAACATGGATAGGTTCATGGCGACGAAGGAAGCGATGATGAAAGAATTGCCCAAGCATCTGATGAAGACTCAGGAAGAGACAATCAAGTATGGCGAGAAGCTTTTTAATGATGCAAAGGCCTTGAGCACGAACGGTCAAGCCTGTGCGAGCTGCCATCCGGGCGGTGGCACCACTGGAGGCGAGGCAGAAACACCGATGGCCAGCGAAGCGACAGGTGAGCCCTACAAGTTGCCGATTCCTACTCTGGTTGGTGCAGCAGCAACTTTTCCAAAGTACAAGGTGCCGAACGACCAGGTCGTCGATTTGACAGACATGGCCAACAACTGCATCATGATGTTCATGGCCGCGCAACCTCTTGACAAAAAGAGCAAGGAAGCCCGCGCGTTGACTGTCTATGTCGCTTCATTGAGCAACAACGACAAGGTGTCGGTCGGTGAAGTGCCGGAAATGATGAAAAAGATGATGGGCAACAAGTAGTTCCTAAGAGAGAAGACTGGCGCGGTTTCTGGCGTTGTTTTCGGAAACCGCGTCCAAGTCACCAATCCTGTGAACATCAAGAAAATATTGATAAACGCCAATGCATAGAAGCATTCTCGCGGTCACACTACTTATTTTGGTTTGTTCATCGCCGGCGCTGTTGAAAGAGCGCGGCAATGATTGGCAGGGTACACCCCAGGAAGCATTCCTGAACAGTGTCATAGTAAAGACCTATCAATGTACGAGCTGCCATACTGTCGGTGAGCGGGGTGGCACGGTAGGGCCGATCTTGAACTATGTGGGTAATCGCCGCAGCCAAGAGTGGCTTAGAAAATGGCTGGCAGATCCACAAATGGTCAAACCAGGTACGAAAATGCCTGACTTTGATTTTCCGCCGGACGAGTTGAACCTGACTGTTGAGCATTTGACCTCCATGAAAAAAGACCTGGCAACAGAGGAGATTCTGAGCAAGAACATTCCCGCTGTAGAAAAGGGCGAACTTTTGTTTGACGACTATGGCTGTCTGGGTTGTCATCGCATCGGCTCGGAGGGAAGATTCGTCGGTCCCGATCTAACCTGGATCGGCGTACGCAAGACGGAAGAGTGGGAGAGAACCTGGCTTCGGGATCCGGACGATTTCAAACCCGGCACCTTCATGCCAAATTTTCACATTCCGGAAGAGGGAGTGGAGGCGTTAGCCGCATATTTGCAGACCCAAAAGGGTCAAGAGAATGAGGACTCTCAGGAATGGGAGTTTCGTACTAATTTCTTCCTCGGCAACACAGCCAAAGAGCGGGGCGAACTGGTGTTCAAGCGATTTGCGTGCTGGGCCTGTCACGGTGAGAATGGCGGCGGGGGCGTGAGAAATCCGAACATGGCGCCCAACGAAATGATGCCAGCTCTCAAAAAAACTGCAAATGATTACGGTGAAGCGGAATTCAAGACCTTGCTCAAGCGAAAGAGATATGCCGAAGCCTTGAATTCAAATGAACCAGCGCCGCCCTTTTTCTGCCCGGACTATGGCAACTATATGGATGACTCAGAGTTGAGCGACCTTTATGCTTATCTGAAGTCATTCGCTCCAAAAAAGAACAAGTGGCGCTTCAAGTAAAATACGGAGATAGCAGAATGAGAAGCAGGATTACTTACAGTGCGACTCTCACTTTGATGATGCTGGGGGGTGTCTGCCTTTATTGGTTCGCGGCAGAAAGCAGTGCTGTTGGTTTGGCTTCACAATCACCCCCGGATGCAGGCTCTGTAACGGGTGTGGTTAGATTTCCCGAAGAATATCCTGAACGCGAAAAAATTACCATCACCAAAGATCAGGCGATTTGTGGCGCATTTCAGTACTCTGAGCATTTCGTCGTATCCGAGGTGAATCAAGGACTAAAAAACGTAGTCGTCTCGCTGGTCGGGATCAGCGGCAAGGCTGAGCCTGCAGACACCAAGATCGCGCTGGATCAAAATAAATGCCGCTATGTGCCCCACGTGCAGGCTGTTCCGGTGGGCAGCCAACTGGAAATATTAAATAGTGATGGTATTCTGCACAACGTGCATGCTTATTTCGACGGGCTCGATCCCGAAAACACGGTTTTTAACAAGGCACAGCCTAAGTTTCTTAAAAAGATTACTGAGAAGCTCGACAAGACGGGCATGTACTACTTCAAGTGTGACGTGCATGACCACATGAGTGCCTTCATCGCGGTTATGGACCATCCATATTATGACGTTACCAACGAGGCAGGCGAGTTTACAATCGCAAATGTGCCGCCAGGGCAGTATGAGGTTCGGGCATGGCACGAAGTGCTCGGCGAGCTCAAAAAAGATGTTCAGGTGGAAGTCGGTAAGCCCGCGACCGTGACATTTGACATATTACCCAAGTAACGTAAGAACCCTGAGCAATGGCTTATCGACAAATTCTGGTTGCAGTAGTTTTCTCCCTGGTGGGTGCGACATGTTTGCATGCCGGGGCCTGGACTCTTGAGAAAGGCAGGCTGCGTGTCAAAACTGCGTTCTTGTATCAGAAAACGTCAGAGCAATATTATTCACTGAATACGCCCTGTCCGTTGGGCGTCCGTTGCACCGAGGCAGGTCAACGCGTGGACTTTCCATTTGATGGTGAGAGTCGGTTTTCCTCGATGTATTCAGAGTTCGATTACGGTCTCTTCGAGCGGGTTCAGTTACACCTGGCGCTGCCTTTTTATGATATTCGATTTACGGATTTGGCCAATCCAAACAGACCCGCAACCAGCGGCATCGGGGATATTCGGTTTGGTGGAAAATATTTACTGTTGACGAAACCTGCCGCAATCGCTCTCGCCGTCTTTGCCAAAGCTCCGACGGGATTTGTCAATCGCGATGTTGAGGTCGTTCCCATCGGAGATGCACAGTGGGACTTAGAGTTTGCGACCCAAATAGGTAAGTCGCTGTGGCCGATCCATGGTTATTTGAATTTGGATCTCGGTTATCGTTTCAGATTTGCGCCTGACTTGGACCGGTCGACGGTGGAACCAGGGGATGAGATCTTTTTTAGAGGTGAAGCAGGTTACAACTTTTTCGAGGATTTGTTGGCGAAAGTGGTTGTCTCGGGATTTTGGGGGACGGAATTCAAAAATCATTCTCGAAATGGCGGTGCACTCGACATAAGAGATTCTGAGAGACGTGTCCTGTTTCTGGAGCCTGCACTTTACTGGAACGCAATTGGGGGGCTGGCGGTAGAGGGGTCGGTGAAATTCAGTTTAGCCGGCAAGAATGTTGTTGCCGGGCTGGTGTATAGCCTGGGTCTCTCATACACATCTGAACTCTGGTAGCGCCGCAATGTCTAGTTCGAGAACACCAGACCTATGCCAAAAGTTGAAGCGTGTGCAGTATTTCGCCCCAGCAGGACCTGGTCGAATTCAAAGGAGAGACCAAAGCGTGAGTTCAGGCGATAAAAAAGCTGGAGTTGTGCTTTCAAGAAGTCCTCGACCGTTCCCGTGCCGATGAAGTTTTCAATCTTACCATCGATAATACGGAAGTTTTCCTGACCGCTACCTTCCGCGATACTTCTCACGCCGTGCAAGCGTCCGATCAAAGTATAGTGATCGGTAAGATTATAGCCCATTTCCAGGGAAAAGGGAAACTCGTCTGCGGGCTCTTCAGCGCGCCCGCGATAACCGGCATCGATATTCAAGTAGCCGTTGAAGTTGAACAATGAGCTACCGAGGAGCAACCGTATGTCAAAATCTGTCTGGCCATCTCCGAGAGGCGGAGCAGAATCGAGTTTGTCTTCATCTGTCTCATATCCGGGCGCCAGCTTGATACGGCTTTCAAGAGAGATTATCCAGGGTCGTTCAGTCAGCCGATATCGAAAGCCAAGGGAGAGGTCTGCCAGACCCGAAGAGCTTTTGCCACAATCCTCGATGGCACAGTCAAAGCTGATTCGTTTGAAAGGGACCGTAGCGATGAGCGTAAGATCGTCGAACAGGCCATACTCGAGGTAGTTGTAGATGGTCAAGTCAACGACGGTACCGTTATTTGACAAAGGCTCTCGGTCACCGTTCAACAGATATTGGGAGCTTGACTCAAAGCGCAGCAGGCCCAATTTGTAAAAGAATGCTCCCTGTTTTTGGGTCCAGGCGCCGGCCCACAGCGGGCTGCCACTAAAAGATAGAAAGCAAATAATGCTGGCTAAGAATAGTCTGATGATCATTAATAATCCTGGTTTTTGGTTATAAGTTGTTCTTGTTAACAGATTTATTCGGTGTTTGCTTCCCGAGTTGACTTGGCGCCAGGGATTTGTAAGCAAAGGAGGTATTTTACGATGCGATACAAGTTGTTGTTTGCAGTTTGTCTATTGGCCATAGCTATGGTCATTACCATGTGTACTTCTGAAGATAACCCCACGTTTCCGGAATTCAATTACGACGGCAGCGGCGACTCTCTCGACGATGTTGACGGCGATGGAGACCCGTCCACACGCGCCATCAATGACACAAGTGGCTTTAAAGGCACTTGGGACTTGGACCGCTCGAACATCGTACTTGGTTGTACGTTCGGGCAGGATTGTATTGCCTCGCTTGACGTTGTGAATTTCATACCCGCCAGCTCAGCAGGATTTATTGAAGACGACGATGTCGTTTATGGCATTGTCGTCGATGGTCAAGCCTATGCCTATCCGGAGAAGTTACTTGATTGGCACGAAATCGCCAATCACAATTTTGGTTCGAGTCCGATTTCTATGACTTATTGTCCGTTAACCGGATCAGCGGTGGCGTTCATACCACCCGTAGATGACCAGCAGAGGGGCAATTCGAATCATGAGCAGTTTGGCGTTTCTGGCTTTTTGTTCAATAACAACCTGATTCCCTATGATCGTGTCACAGGGAGCGCCTGGTCACAGATGTATATGCGCTCTGTAAACGGCATTCTGCGCGGACAGCCAGCGCGCACCCATCCACATATCGAAACGACGTGGCGGACATGGCAAGAAATGTTTCCTGAATCCAGGGTGATTTCTGACCAAACTGGCTTTGATCGAGACTATGATGTTTTCCCATACGGCAATTACAAAGAGGTGGAGAGCACGCTTTTCGGATTGACACACGAAGACAATCGTTTGTTTTTTAAGGAAAGAGTACACGGCATCGTGTCTGACAGATTCAATCCCAGCGCTAAGACTTATAGGTTTACCTTGTTTGAGGACGGCGCTCGTGCAATCAACGATGAGTTTGACGGTTTGCAAGTTGTGGTTGCAGGTATGAAGTCGGCTCATGTCTACGTTAGTTTCTCCAGAGTTGCTGCTGATGGCACTGTGCTGGAATTTGATGTCAAGACTGAAAACCCCAGCATATATCCCTTTGATCTGATAGATAATGAAGGCAATGTCTGGAATTTGCTTGGCGAAGCAGTCTCCGGATCCCGTACTGGCCAAAAGCTGGAACCCACTGCTTCCTATAACGCTTACTGGTTTGCCTGGGGCGCTTTCTTTCCGGGCGTTCCGCTTATGCAATGATAAGCTTGTTTTGTTGGTTTCTCCCCGGGAACGTCCCGGCGACTTTCCCGGGGTTACGCCAACTTGTCTCACGACACTGACCCCGCCAAGTCTGCCTTCCTAGAAAGCAATTGACAAAAGCTTAATTTTTCCATACCTTTGGCTCGTTTAATCACATGCATTCGGGATATGTTCGAGCGAATTACCATCATAATAAACCCGGTTTCTGGCCGAAGACGAGATAAGCAACGAGAGGCGCATCGGGTTATGGATTTCTTTCAAGAGCAGGGAGCGTTCTGTACGCTGCAATATACTAATGCCCGCGGCGACGGGACGAAGCTGGCACAGCAGTGTGCTGATGACGGGCAAGAGCTGGTCATTGTGCTTGGCGGAGATGGTACGTTTAACGAGGTCGCCTCAGGGCTGGTCCGGTCTGATGTTGCGCTGGCCATCATTCCATTGGGTTCAGGAAATGGTTTGGCAAGAACGCTTGGTATGCCCGGTAATATCATGCATGCCTGTCGCGCCATTGCCACAGGCAAAACCCTGTCCATAGACGTGGGCAGACTTAACAAACGATATTTTTTTCTGCTTGCGGGCGTGGGCTTTGACGCCGTGGTTGGCAAGAAATTCGATGCTGTCGACAAGCGCGGGCCGCTTGGCTATTTTTATCTGAGCGCACGTGAGTTTTTTAAGTATCAGCCGGAAGAGGTGGAAATCGATTTCGCACAGCATACGCAAAGGGCACGTCCCTTTGTGGTGGCGATTGCCAACGGACAGCAATACGGCAATAATGCACGCATCGCACCACAGGCGCGGCTCGATGATGGCCTGTTTAACCTGGTGATCATCCATCGTCTCACGCTCATCGATGTGTTCTCCCAACTGCCGAAGCTGTTTACCGGCAGGATCGAAACTTTTCCGCAAGCCGAGTTCGCTACAACTGACAGCCTGATCATCAGGCGGCCCAATGCCGGGTTCGTTAACCTAGACGGCGAGGCTGTGCAAGATGAGCGTGAGCTCAGATTCAGTATTTTGCCGCGCGGCCTGAAAATCGTCGCACCACAGAATGCAACCTGTTTTGTCGAATGAAGGCTGTTATCATCTTCGTAAAATACCCGGAGCCGGGAAAAGTGAAGACGCGATTGGGAAAGACTATCGGCTTTGATTTGGCGGCGGAGCTCTACCGTCTTTTTATGCTCGAGACATTTGAATTTGTCAGGGGTTTGCAGGCCACAAGGGTATTTGTGGCCTTTGAGCCGCTTGAAAAACGGGACCATTTTGAGGCCATCGTTCCGGATGGGTTTGAGTGCTTTGCGCAGCAGGGTAACGATTTGGGAGAAAGATTGATCCATGCGTTCGAACATGTCTTTGCTGCCGGTTCTGAGCATGTGGTGGCCATTGGCAGCGACAGCCCAACCCTGCCTGTCGGGTATGTGCGGCAGGCGTATTCTCTGTTGCGGCAGCACGATCTTGTATTGGGACCGGCGGAAGATGGCGGCTACTATCTCATCGGATTGAAGCAAATGCATTCAGCTCTGTTTCGAGGTGTGCCATGGAGCTCTTCTTCTGTGCTGGCATCCACACTCGCAGCAGCAAAAAAACTCAATCTGAAGACAGCCGCGCTTTCAACCTGGTATGATGTTGATGATATGGAGACGCTGCGGCGGGCGTTGGATGATGAGGGGAATGGGGCCATCGCAAAAGTCGTTCAGGCGCACCCTGGAAGGTTTAGAAAGTGGCAATGATTCTTGCTGCGCATCACCCCTGTTATTTTCCATCCATATCGTTCTTCCGGAAGATGATGCTGGCCGATATCTTCGTGCTCGCTGATGATTATCAATATACAACTCACGGCCAAATCAACCGGACAAGAATCAAAATGGCCGGCGGACCAGGTTGGTTGACTGTGCCTGTGCGCACAAGAGGTCGGCGTGGACAGGCTATCAAAGATATCCGCATCGACAATTCATACAGATGGCGGGAGAAGCACCGGCGCTCTATCGAGGTGAGTTATGCGCACGCGGCCTATCTCGAGAAATATGACGACCGCCTTGCGCAGATTTTTTCGCAGGAATACAAATATCTTCTCGATGTTAATCTCACCTCGATCGCAGTCGCAATCGATGCTTTGAATATAGATGTCAGAATAAGAGCAAGCTCTGAACTTGCGGTGGAAGGGCGTGCGGATGGCAAACTGGTCAACATGATGTTGCAGCTTGGCTGCTCGCGATATCTGGCTGACGCTTCGCTGAAGAGCTATCTGAACCGGAATGTTTTTGCAGCCAATGGGCTGGATCTGAGGTTTCTTGAACCACCTGACTTTCCATACCATCAGCTATTCGAAGGTCATGTTAGCAATCTTTCCATTATTGATCTTTTGCTAAATGAAGGACCGGAAGGCAATAATTTGCTGGCCGCGAGTGTTAAGAACCATAAATGAAAACAGTTGTCATCATACCCGCATTCAATGAAGAAGCATCGCTGCCGTTGGTGCTGCGCGACATTCCTGCCGGACTGGTTGCAGAGGTTATCGTTGTCAACAATGGCTCGGAAGATGCAACCGCCGAGGTTGCGCGCGCCGCTGGTGCAACGGTGATCGATGAGCCGCGACGTGGATACGGACAGGCATGCCTGACAGGAATTGCTTACGCAGAGACCGTGGCGCCGGATGCCGTGGTATTTCTTGATGGCGATTACAGTGATTATCCTGATGAAATGCCGCGGCTGCTCGAAAAGTTGACAGAAGGCTACGATATGGTTATTGGCTCCCGTGTTCTCGGACGCTCCGAGAAAGGCGCATTGCTGCCTCAGGCAAGATGGGGCAATCTGCTGGCCGTGACCCTGGTGAGGTGGTTCTTTCGCCAGCGCTATACGGACCTGGGACCGTTCCGGGCCATCAAATGGTCCAGGCTCAAACAACTAAACATGACAGATCGGAATTTTGGCTGGACTATTGAGATGCAGATTAAGGCGGCGAGAGCAGGACTCAAAGTGACAGAAGTCCCCGTCAGTTATCGCAAGCGAATTGGTGTTTCCAAAGTTACCGGTACGATTTCAGGAACCATCAAAGCTGGTTACAAAATCATCTTCACCATCTTCAAGTACTTGTTTGCGACATAGATTTCTTTTTTAGCTTCCTGCTTTTTGCGGGACTCGTTGTCCCGTGCTCGACTTCCTGGCGCCTGGCTCCCCAGGCAACACAGTTCTTGCCAGCTTTCTTTGCCAGATAAAGGGCCTTATCCGACAGTCTAAGTAATTCATCCTTGTCTGCTGTATCCTCAGGAAACCCTGCCACGCCGATGGAAACCGTCAGGCGGCCGTCGGGTTGCTGGTTTTCGTGCGCAAACGGCTCAACTTCAATGGCATGCCGCAACTTTGCCGCAGCCTGCTTCGCCTGCTCCCCGGATGATTCGGGC